>NZ_JACESD010000021.1:0-47187 GCF_013911995.1 Euryhalocaulis sp. | reverse complement strand
CCCCCGCCCTTACTGGATGTTCCGCCTCCGCAAGGCTTATGACCGCTGGTGGACCCGCCGCTTCCTGGCCCCGCATTTCGATGCGCTGGGCGATTTCGCGCGTATCGAGAATCCGTGGCGCGTGGAAGTCACGGGCCGCAATATTCGCGCGGGCCGGGCCCTGCATGTTCTGGCGGACCGCGCCGCGCCGGTGCGGCTGACCACATGGCCAGCGCCGGACAGTGAAGCGGCGATCACGCTGGGCGACGCCGTGCTTCTGATCGCCGGCACGCGCCTGATGGCGGCGGAGCGGATCACGATAGGCGCGGGCGTCATGCTGGCCGCCAATACGACGATCACCGATTCCGACTGGCATGGCCTGTATGACCGCGTCGGCCCGCCCAGCGCCGCGCCGGTCGCCATCGGCGATAATGTCTGGATTGGCGACGGCGCGTTTGTCGGAAAGGGCGTGACCATTGGCGAGAATGCGGTGATCGGCGCGCGCGCCGTGGTGGTGAACGATATTCCGGAAGGCGCGGTTGCGGTCGGCAATCCGGCGCGCGTCGTGAAAACGCTGGATCCGGACGCGCCGCGCCGCACGCGGGTAGATTTGCTCGCCGACCCTCTGGCGCTGGACCGCTATTTCACTAGTCTTCAGAAAGACCGCCTCTCCGGCAATACGCTTCTTTCCTGGCTTCGCGTCAGGCTCGCCCCCAATCAGAACGACTGACCACAGACAAGGACGATTATGACGCCCGACAAGGAAGCCGAAGGCGAATTCGCCGGCTGGAAAACGTGGAAGAACATGGACCCGTATGAAGGCGCCGCCGGCCCCTTCTATTACAAGCGCGGCGATGACGGAGAGCCGATCGCGGCCTTCCGCGCCGAGAAACGCCATATGAATGGGTTCGGCGCGCTGCACGGCGGATGTCTGGCCAGCTTTGCCGATTTCGCGGCTTTCTGCATCGCCGGGCCGACGGTTGAAACCGGCGCGGTCACCGCCTCATTGAACATCGATTTTCTGGACGCCGCCCGCGAGGGCGACCTGGTGACCTGTACAGGCGACACCCCGCGGGCCGGAAAGTCGCTGGTCTTCACGCGCGGCATTATCCGCGCCGGCGACAAGACGGTAGGCAGCTTTTCAGCCGTACTGAAACGGGTCGGCGGCTAGGCCGCGCAGGGCCGTTCCATCACCCGGTCCCGCCAGGCGCGCAGATTCGGCAGGTCCTCGCCCGGTTTCCATTTCATCACGCGCGCAAAGCCCAGTGTCGCGAACGCTGTGATGTCGGCGATGGTGAATCGTTCGCCCGCGATCCAGTCGCGCCCGGCCAGTTCGCCATCCAGCCATTTGGCCGTCTTGAGAAAACCCTTCTCGCCACGCGCGGAGAGGTCTGGAATCTGGCTCTCGATGGCGGTGAAGGCCGGATGGCCGTGCCGCGCCCACCAGGCCATGGGCAACAACCACATCATCTCCACCCGGCGGTCCCACATCTCGATAAAGGCCGCCTCTTCGTCATCCGCGCCCATCAAGTTCGGATCAGGATACAGGCCTTCAAGATAGCGGCAGATGGCGCGGCTTTCAGTGAGGCAACGGCCGTCATCCAGCTTCAACGCGGGAAGTTGCGAGAGCGGGCTGACTTCACGGAAAGCGTCCGTCTTGTGTTCGTTCTCGATGATATTCAGCTCTTCCATTTCGAGCTGGTCGGCCTTGCCCTTCTCTTTCAGGAACATCAGCACGCGTTCCGGATTGGGCGCAAAGCGGGCGTGATAGAGTTTCATGACGGGTCCCTTTCCAGAGCGCGCGCCTGACCGACCCAGTCATCGCGCCGGATGCGGCCGCGGCCCTTGATTTGCGCGTCGGCCCAGTCGGCTTCGCTGTCAGACCAGCCGGCGATTTGATCGAAATAATAAACGCCCAGCGCGTGGAGTTGAGCCTCCAGCTTCGGCCCCACGCCTTTAAGCTTCTTGAGGTCGTCAGGCGGCCCTTCCATTGGAGACTCGTACAGCATGGGCCGGTCGCCTTCATTTTCGGCGACCTCTTCGTTTCCGGCGCCAGCTTCGTCCGGTTCAACGGCATCGCCCAGCGTCGGCGAGGTTTTGAGCGGATAGTCGCCGCGATTAGGCTTGTATTCGAACGTATCGCCCTGGCGCGCGAACAGCCACCAGCCCACCAGAACCGTCACGATGGCGAGCAGAAAGACCACCCCGCCAAAATACGCTCCGAACTCACCCATTGATCACCTGTCCTGAAACGGTCTCACCGGAATTTGAAAGACGCGTCTTGGTGAGGGCTCGAAGCGCGCCCGTCAATCCTCGCGGAAGCTGAAGGGCGATGCGCCGCGATAGTGCTCGTCCACGAATAGCTGGCGCTGAACCGGCGGGAAGGCGCGCTGGTTGCAATCAGCCCGTTCGCAAAGCCGGCAATTGACCCCGATGGGGGTGAACGCCTCCGCCTGCTCCAGATCCAGCCCGTCGCCATAGACCAGCCGCTGCGCCTGGGACGCTTCGCAGCCCAGACCGATCGCCAGCATCTGGCCCGGATTGCGCCAGCCGCCGCCCGGGCGCTCCACTGTTCGCGACATGGTGAAATAACGCGCGCCGTCCGGCAGTTCGACCGGCTGGGCCAGAACGCGCCCCGGTTGCCGGAACGCCTCATAAAGCCGCCAGCGCGGGCAAGCGCCGCCGCTTCGCGCAAAATGGAAGACCCGCCCGCCAAAGCGTTTCGAGACATTCCCGGCGTGGTCCACGCGGATCATGAAAAACGGCACGCCGCGATGGCCGGGCCGGTTCAGCGTGGTCAGGCGATGACAAACCTGCTCGAACCCCGCCCCGAAGCGCCGGCCGAGAATTTCCAGGTCATAGCGGTTTTCCTCCGCCGCTTTCAGGAACGGCGCGTAGGGCATCATCACCGCGCCAGCGATATAGTTCGCCAGACTGATGCGGTACAGCTTGCGCGCCTCCTTCGACGAGAGCTGCGCCTCTTCCTCCACAGTGTCGAGCACGCCGGAAAGCTCCAGCAGGGCCAGTTGATAGGCAAGCTGGAAAACACGTGTGGAAGGCGTCAGCGCCTCGTTGAGGAACAGGCGCCGCGAGTGACGGTCGAACCGCGCCAGCGCGCCGCGCATGACCTCCAGCGGCAATATCTTGGTCGCGACCTTGTGCTGTCTGGACAGGCGTTCCCGCAGCGGCCCCTCAAGCTCCCGCGAGTCGGCTTTAAGGGATTTCACCAACGCATCGGCTGCGTCTTCCAGGGCCGGAAAATGATTATTCCGCTTGTGGAGCGTCTCGCGCACTTCCTCCATGGGGGATGCGGCGATCGCGGTCTCGATTGCGCCGCCGCGTTCAGTGATCTGTTCGGCCAGGTCCGCGGCGTGCCGGACCGAATCCCGGTAGGCCCCGTGCATCCGGATCAATGCCTCGGCGGCGCGCGGATGTCCTTCCAGCAATTCGTTCAGATCCTGCCGGTCCAGCGCCAGCGTATCCAGCAGGGGATCGCCCGCCGCCTCCCGCAGATTGACGACCAGGCGCCCGTCCGGCTCCTGCCCCAGCTCCTTGAGGTCCACGTCATAGGTTTCGGCAAGCTTGAGGAGAACCTGTGCCGTGATCGGCCGCTGGTTGCGTTCCATAAGGTTCAGATAGCTGGCCGAAATGCCCAGCTCCTCCGCCATGCGCGCCTGCGGCAGCGACATGGATTTCCGGAGACGTCTCAGCTTGGGGCCGGCGAACAGTTTTCGGTCACTCATGATTTACAATCATTACAAACTGACAAATATTTCACAACACACACATACGTCAAAACCCTTTTTAATGTCTAGGTTTCGTGACTTTTACGCTGAGCCTGTCAACTCTGTCTGCAATAACAGCCGGTGGTTATCGGCGCACATTGCCTTGAAGGGGAATTTTTATGGCTCAGGATATCAACAGCCTCGTGGATGGCGGCGGAAACGGCCGCTTTGACGGCATCGAGCGGCCCTATGGCGTCGAGGACGTGAAGCGGCTTCGCGGTTCGCTTCAAGTTCGCCATACGCTGGCCGAGGAAGGCGCCAAGAAGCTCTGGAAGCTTCTCAAGGAAGAACCCTACATCAATGCGCTCGGCGCGATGAGCGGCAACCAGGCCATGCAACAGGTGCGCGCCGGCCTGAAAGCCATCTACCTGTCCGGCTGGCAGGTGGCGGCGGACGCCAATATCGCCGGGGCCATGTACCCGGATCAGTCGCTCTATCCGGCCAATTCCGGGCCGGAGCTGTGTAAGAAGATCAATCGCGCCCTGCAGCGCGCCGATCAGGTCGAGGCCGCAGAAGGCAATGTCCAGCATGACTGGATCGCCCCCATCGTGGCCGACGCCGAAGCCGGCTTTGGCGGCCCGCTGAACTGCTTCGAGATCATGAAGGCCTATATCGAGGCCGGCGCCTCCGGCGTGCATTTCGAGGACCAGCTGGCCTCTGAAAAGAAATGCGGCCATCTGGGCGGCAAGGTGCTGATCCCGACCTCCGCGCATGAGCGTAACCTGAACTCGGCGCGTCTGGCGGCCGATGTTTGCGGAACCTCCACGGTACTGGTGGCGCGCACGGACGCGGAGAGCGCAAGGCTCATCACTTCGGACGCTGACCCGCGCGACCATGAATTCATTGACTATGATGCCGGCCGTACGCCGGAAGGCTTCTATCGCCTGAAAGACGGCGTCGGCGTTGACCACTGCATCGCGCGCGGTCTCGCCTATGCCAAGCACGCCGATCTGCTGTGGTGGGAGACCTCCAAGCCGAATCTGGACGAGGCGCGCCGCTTCGCCGAGGCGATCCAGAAAGCCTATCCGGGCAAGATGATGGCCTATAATTGCTCGCCCAGCTTCAACTGGGAGGCCAATCTGGATCAGGAAACCATCGCGAAGTACCAGAAAGAGCTGGGCGCGATGGGCTACAAGTTCCAGTTCGTCACGCTGGCCGGCTTCCATGCCCTGAATTACGGCATGTTCGAGCTCGCGCGCGGCTACCGCGACCGCGGCATGGCGGCCTATTCGGAGCTTCAGCAAGCCGAATTCGGCGCCGAGAAGAACGGCTACACCGCCACGCGTCACCAGCGTGAAGTCGGCACGGGCTATTTCGACATGGTCAGCCAGGCCGTGACGGGGGGCCTGTCCTCCACCACGGCGATGTCGGAATCCACCGAGACCGCGCAATTCCAGGCTGCCGCGAACGCGGCTGAATAGGCGCACCCTCGCGCTCGACTGGGGCCGCGTCGCTGAAACACGCGCGCGGCCCATTTTTCTTTTTCGCAATTCAACAGGCCCGACATGAACCAGCACGCCCCGATAACTGATGATCTGAAATCAAAGGGAATTGAGGTCCACGGTGACTTCGCGCCCGGCTATGAGACCATCCTGACCGGCGAGGCGCTGGAATTTGTCGCGGATCTGCATCGCCGTTTTGACGGCGCGCGTCAGCGCCTCCTGGCCGCCCGCCAGACCCGCCAGGCGTCCCTGGACGGCGGAGAGGACCTGGATTTCCGCACAGATACCGCAGAAATCCGCAAGGCTGACTGGAAGGTGCGCCCGGCGCCGCAGGACCTTCAGGACAGGCGGGTGGAGATTACCGGTCCCGTGGACCGCAAGATGGTCATCAACGCGCTGAACAGCGGCGCGCGCTGCTTCATGGCCGATTTCGAGGACGCCTCCTCCCCGACATGGGCGAACATGGTGGAGGGGCAGATCAATCTGCGCGACGCCAATGCCCGCCAGATTGATTTTACGGATGAGACGAACGGCAAGTCCTATTCGCTCAACGACAGGATCGCGACGCTGATCGTGCGGCCGCGCGGCTGGCACCTACCCGAAGCGCACCTGAAAGTGAATGGCGCGCCGGTGTCCGGCGGCCTGTTCGATTTCGGTCTTTATCTGTTCCACAACCATCAGACCCTCAAGGCGAATGACACGGGCCCTTACTACTATCTGCCCAAGCTGGAGAGCATGGAGGAGGCGCGGCTCTGGGCGCTGGTCATCGGGCACGCGGAGAAGGCGCTGGGCCTTGAAACCGGCACGGTGCGCGTCACGGTCCTGATCGAAACCATCACCGCCGCGTTTGAACTGGACGAAATCCTGTATGTTCTGCGGGACTGGATTGTCGGCCTGAACTGCGGCCGCTGGGACTACATCTTCAGCTATATCAAGCGGTTCAAGGCGCGCGCCGACAAAGTGCTGCCCGACCGCGCCATGGTCACGATGACCGCGCCCTTCATGCGCGCCTACTCCTTGCGCGTGATCGAGGTCTGTCACCGCCGCGGCGCGCACGCCATGGGCGGTATGAGCGCCTTCATCCCGGTCAAGAATGACGAAGCCGCCAATGCCCGCGCATTCGAGCAGGTGAAAGCGGACAAGGAGCGCGAGGCCGAGGACGGACATGACGGCACCTGGGTCGCACACCCGGCGCTGGTCGCCGCCGCGGAAGAGGCATTCGACGCCCGGATGCCCGGCCCCAACCAGCTGGACAGGCTCAACGGATACGAGACGAGCGCCGCAGAGCTGACGCGGCCCGCCCCCGGCGCGGTTACAGAGGACGGCGCACGCGGAAATATCGACGTCGCGATCCGCTATCTCAGCGCTTGGCTGTCTGGCCGCGGCGCCGCGCCGATCCACAACTTGATGGAGGACGCCGCAACGGCCGAGATCTCCCGCGCGCAGCTATGGCAATGGCGCGTTCACAAGGTGCGGCTCGAGGACGGCCGGGTCATCGACACGCCGCTTCTGGAGGACTGGTTCGCCAGCGTCCTTTCAGAGCTGCGCGAAGAACTGGGCGAAGAGACATACGCCTCCGCGCGCATTGAGGAAGCGGCCGCGATTTTCAAGGATCTGGTCTTCAGCGATACGTTCGAGGAATTCCTCACCCTGCCCGCCTATCCACGCCTGAATTGAGCCGTCCGGACATGAAAAGGGCCGGAGCATCCGCTCCGGCCCTTCACTTTCAGGCGTTGTGATCAGGGATCAATCGTCCTTCTCGCCCCGGTCATCGGGGTCATAGCGATCATCATTGTCGCCCACGTCGTAATATTCGCCTTCGGCCGCGCCAGCCGCCGCGCCAACGCCGGCGCCGACAGCCGCGCCTGTGGCGGCGTCTTCGCCCGCGGCCGCAGCCCCAGCCGCGCCGACCGCGGCGCCAACGCCCGCGCCAACGGCGGTGTCTTCAACGTCTTCCTGGCTCAAACGCCCGTTCTGACAGGCGGCGAGTGCGAACGCCGCGACGCCTGCCGCAGTTATAAAGGCCAGTTTCTTCATGGCTCTTGCCTCCAGATTGCTCAACGCGAGCCAACGGGAGCGCCTTGCGGGAAGTTCCACGGCGAAATTTGACAATAAAGCGGCGCCGGAATCGGCTTGGAGACACCCCAAAAGACGTGAGGCCGGGCGTTGCCGCCCGGCCTCTCTGTCCGCCCCCTGCGCCCCCCGGCGTTTCTAGAAGCGGCTACGCAGCGTCACGCCATAGGTGCGCGGCGCGCCAAGGAAGGCGTTGTGCGAGCCCGGCTGAAGCGGAGCGTCAAAGCCGACCTGGTAATATTCCTCGTCCGCCAGGTTCTGCACCCAGCCTTCGAGAGACCAGCGCTCGTCCGCCGTCTGCACGCCGACGCGCGCGTTGAACAGGAAGAAGCCCTCCTGCTGCTTCGGCCGATCGAGGTCAGAGCCGGTATTGTACTCGGACACCCAGCGGCCATCGAGATGGAACAGCGCCATCAGGTTCGCGCTGACCGGCGTCTCGTAGTCGATGGACGAGTTGACGTACCAGTTCGGCGCCAGCGAAAGCTGCTTGCCGCTCAGCGCGTCCACGTCGGCCGTTCCGGTCGGCGCAAAGTCGCCATAGCGGGCGTCGTTATAGGCAACGGAGCCTTGCAGCGTCAGGCCTTCGATATCCGGCGGCAGGAACAGGGCCTCAAGTTCGAAACCCTTGGACGTCACTTCGTCGACCGAGGTCACGAAGAAGGCCAGACCGTTGAAGGTGTTCAGCTGGAAGTCGCTGAAATCCTGATAGAAGAGCGACAGGTTCAGGCGAAGGGCGTTGTCGAACCATTCGGACTTCACGCCCGCCTCATAGGCGTCGACCACCTCTTCCTCGAACTGCGCGGGATATTCAGCATTGCCGTCCAGGATCGCCTGGAAATCGACCGCGTTCGCGCCGGCCTGGTTAAAGCGGTCAAGATTGAAGCCGCCCGCCTTGTAACCGCGAGAGTAGCTGGCATAGCCCATCAGGTCGTCGCTGAAGCGATAGTTCGCGGCGACAACGCCGGTCACTTCATCTTCCTCACGATCCTGATCAAAGCCGATCTCGTTGAACACCGAGCGTTGCGCGCCCAGGCACATCACACTGAACGCGGTGATTGCGTCTGTCGGCGTCACGCCAAGCGCGCCGGCCAGCGGCACGATGCGGCTAATATTCTGTGGCGCGGTATAGGCCAGCGCCGATCCGAACTGCTGCTCCAGCACGCTACAGGCCGGCGAAACCGGCGTGACGAAATCGGCTTCCGCGGACTTGTCTTCCATGGTGAAGCGCAGGCCGCCCGTAAGGTCCAGGCGATCGGTCACGCTCCACACATTATGCGTGAAAACCGCGAAGCTTTCCGAGTTCTGCTCGTAAACATCGCCCGCGGCATTGGCGCCGCCGGCCGGCAGGGCCTGCCCCGGAGCGACCGGCGTGAAGCCGGGGAGCGCCGGGAAACCGAACGGCGCGAAAGCCCCCGTTCCGAACCCGTTGGTCAGATTGGCGACGAACAGCGGATCCGTTCCGCCCGAAAGCAGCAGGCTGATATAGGTCTCATACGCGGCGCCATTGATCAGCTGGTCGCGGCGCTGCAAATCCTCGTTGGCGTAGAAACCGCCGATCAGCCAGTCCACAGCGCCGGCTTGGCCAGCCAGCCTGAATTCCTGGGTGAACGTTTCGAACGTGTAGCCGGCATCCGTGGTCCGATAGAAAATATCGGCTCCGGTGAAATCGGTATCCTGAGCCGTTTGCGCGTCCCAGTCCCGCCATGACGTGATCGAGGTCAGGGTCCCGAAACCGAGATCCCAGTTCGCTTCCGCAGAAACGCCCCACTCTTCGACCAGCTGTTCGGTGCCGCGGTTGGCGTTGTCGTCAAAGGAGAACGGATCCTCATTTCCGTTGGTCGGGATGCTGGCGCCAAGCGCGTTGACGATTCCCGCCGTGCTCTGGCTGTTGATGGTCACGCCAAGGCAGCAATTCTCATCCCGGTCGGTGTAATCGCCGACAAGGCGCACGCTGAACGTTTCGCTCGGCTCGAACAGGAGCTGTCCGCGGACCGTGGTGTAGTCGCGGTCATAGTCGGAGCCCGCCGTGCGCGGCCCCGCGCCGGTATCGACATCATAGAAGCCGTCGCGTTCGCGGTGCGCCACATAGAGACGTCCAGCAACGTTTTCACCCAGCGGGCCGGTTACGCTGCCCGCCACGCCGATATTGTCGTAATTGCCGTATTCGACCTCGCCATAGCCGGAGAACTCAAATTCCGGCTTCTTGGTCACGACATTGATAAGGCCGGCGGAGGTATTCTTGCCGAACAGCGTGCCTTGCGGGCCGCGCAGCACTTCAATCCGCTCGATTTCGCCCAGATCGCCAAAGCCGACGCCGTTACGGTTACGGATGACGCCGTCGATCACGATGCCGACCGAGGATTCCAGACCCGGATTGTCCCCCACCGTGCCGACGCCGCGGATACGGGCTGTCGTAACGGTCTCGTTGGACGTGGAGGTCACGTTCAGGCTCGGCGACAGGATGATCAGGTCCTTGATGTCGCGAACGCTGGCTTTCTCAAGCAGGTCCTCGTCATAGGCGGCGACGGCCAGCGGCACGTCCTGAAGGCTCTGTTCGCGCTTTTGTGCGGTAACGGTAATCTCATCAACGCCGCGCCGCGTCTGGACCGGGGCGTCGTCGGCCTGTCCCTGCGCGTATGCGGCTGAAGAGATAACAATAGTCGAAGCGGCGGCGAGCAGGCTCGCGCGATAGAAGCGATTGGTCATTAATTCCTCCCAAAGATCGGCCAAGGCCGGGACCATGCGCGCGCCGACTCTTTTCACGGTCGAATCTCGCGCATAGCAGCTATGCTCAAAATGCAGCATGCCGCGCTGCAACCAAAGAACTCCCGGCCGATTTCCGCGTTTTGATGACGTATTTGTTGCGGTGTGTGGCGCACAGGCCACGATTGGCGTCACATACGGCGGTAACCGATCCTTAGCGCCGCGCATGGGAATTGGGAGCAAGAGGCACGGCCACAATGGCCGCGTCGCAGGAAAGACACGTCATGTGGGCTGATGACAATGGCGAGACCATCCCGGAGCTTCAGGAGCTGTTCAACCGGACAGGCGGTCTGGATATCGGCCAGCTTCAATTCATCAATCTGGGTGCGGTCAAACGCCGGACAGGCGAGCGATGGGAGAGCTTTCAGGAGAAGATTTTCCAGACCGGGCAGTTCTTTATAGAAAAACGGACCAATCCTGAGGACCTGATTATCCGTTGCCGGGACGGATTTATAATCGTGTTCGCGGAACTGACCGCCAGCGCCGCGAAGAAAAAATGCGCCAGCATCAGCAAGGAAATGAACACGTTCTTTCTGGGACGCGAAGAGCTGCGCGAAGTCCAGATCACAATTTCCCACGACACGATCGACGCCAGTCAGTTGCGCAAGCTGGCCGAGGCCAGCGGCGTTCAGTCCATTGCGGAACGAAGCAACGACGATGAACACGCAGCCCCGTCCGGGGATGCGTCCCCGACGCCGTGGGAGCGTATTGTCTATCGCCCGGTGTGGGATGCACGGTCCGAAGCGCTTGTCAGCAACAAGTGCTGCGCGCAATCCGCGCCCGGGAATGATGGCGAGCGGCAGGAAGGCGTCCTGCTGCTTCCGGAGGACAGCCGCAAATCGCTAAGCGTACGGCTTAATAACGATCTCACCGGAGACGGCCTCGCGCCCTTTCGCACCTACGCGTTCAAATCAGGACCCTTTTCACTGACGCTTCCGTTGCAATTCCTCAGCCTTGAGGATCCCTGGCATCGCTCCCAGATCGTCTCGCGCATCAGCGAAATTCCTTCCGAGCTCCGACAGTATCTTCTGATCATGTTTGAGGGGCTGAAGGCGGGCGTTCCGGTTTCTCACCTTTACGAGACCGTCCACGTCTTTCGTCCCTACGTGAAAATGATCACGCTCAGCGCCAGCGGACCGGGTTTTCCGTGGGAGCGATATGGCGAATGCGAAGCTGATGGTTTTTGCGTCGATGTCAGAACCCTGCCCGCCTCCGGCTCGGCGCGTAAACGCGACTTTGAGCACCTCCTCACGGCGGCGCGCCGGGGCAAGGCGCATGCACTCGCTACCGGGGTAGAGCGGGCGGACGATTTTTTTCTGCTGGCTCAATCCGGCTATCGCTATCTCTCGGGCGAGGCCATTGCCCCTGTCAGCGATCTTCCCGCGGCGCCGTCCCATCTGACGGCAGAGTCCATCCACGCCCGGCTGCGAGGTTCCGGGTAGCCGCGAAACCTTTTGTAAGCGAAGGGCGAATAGGGTGTGGGCGAGAAAGCTTGAGCCATGTCATCTGAACGCCAAACCCTGGAACGCATTTTTGAACAATCCGACGTCGGACTTTTTGAAACGTCCGACGCGGGCGAAGTGCGCCGCGCGAATCCGGCTCTGGCCCGCATACTGGGTTATGAGAGCGTAGAGGACCTGCAGGATGGTTTGACCGATGCCCGTGACGTCTATTTCGACCCGGGCGATCGCGAACGCCTGAGCCAGATTCTGGAGCGGGACGGCGAAATAAAACAGTTCGTCCACATGCTGCGGCGCAGAAACGGCGAAGCCGTCTGGGTCTCGGAAACCTGCCGCCGCATCAGTGAGTCTGACGGGACAATTCTTTACGTCGGCTCGATGGCCGATGTGACTGAACTGGTCGAGGCCAAAGAAAAAGCGCGGCTGGCCGAAACGCATTATCGGGACATCTACGAAAATGCGACGATCGGCATTTACCGGACCCGCCCTGACGGCGAGCCGGTCAGCGCAAACACGGCTTTGCTCAAGCTGCTCGGCTATCAGGATGAAGCGGACCTGAAGCGGTCATTCCACGCCACCCGGCTCTATGTTGATCCGCGCCAACGGGACGCCTTCGTCCGCAAACTTCTGGATACGGGTGAGGTCACCGGTTTCGAATCCAGAATTTTTTGCAATAGCGAGGATGGGCTGGGCACGCGGTGGATATCCGAAAGCGGCCGCGTGATCAGGGATGAAACAGGCGAGGTCGCCTATTTCGAAGGCACGATAGAGGACATTACGGCGCGGCGCGAAGCCGACTCGCTCCGCCGCAAGGCTCACGAGGCCGACGAAGCCAACCGCCTGAAATCCGATTTTCTGGCCGCGATGAGTCATGAGCTGCGCACTCCGTTGAACGGCGTCATCGGGGCCGCGCACGCCCTGAACCGCGCCGCCCAGCGCGACAAGGAGCGCGAACTCTCCAGCTTGATCGTGAAATCGGGAGAAGGCTTGCTGGCCATTCTCAACGACATTCTCGACCTAGCCAAAGTCGAGGCCGGACGGCTGGAGCTGGAAATCGAACCTTTCGAGCCGCAGCGCCTTGTCGAAGAGGCCCTGGTTCATTGGCGGCCGATGGTCAGCGATAGCGCGGTCGATCTGAACATAGAGCTGGGCGAGAATTTGCCCCCTCTCCTGCGCGGCGACGGACGGCGGATTCGTCAGATTTTGTGGAACTATCTGTCCAACGCCCTGAAGTTCACCGATCAGGGCTCGATCACGCTCCGTTTAAAGGCGCGCCCGGACGGCGGCTGCGAGCGTCTCCGGTTCGAGGTCGCCGATACCGGCGCGGGAATGCCCGAAACACAATGCCATCAGGTATTCGACAAGTTTCATCAGGTTCGCGATTCCAGCCGTCAGGCCAGCGGAACCGGGCTCGGATTGGCGATCTGTCAGGAATTTGCCCAGCTTATGGGCGGTTCGGTCGGCTGCAGCTCGGAACCCGGCAAGGGATCGGTCTTCTGGTTCGAGGCGCCGTTCCAGTATTGCCGGGACCGCCGTCAGGACGACCGCGAGGAACGCGAGCCCCAGTCCGCCGACCTGAGCGGCCTGCGGATTCTGGCCGCGGAGGATAACCCCATCAATCAGCGCGTGCTGGGGGCGATCCTGGAAAATTATGGCTGCGCCCCGGATTTTGCGTCCAATGGCGCAGAGGCCCTGCAGATGATCAAGAACACGCCCTATGACGTGGTTCTGATGGACATCCAGATGCCCGAAATGGACGGCGTCGAGGCGGTCAAACATTTACGGCGTCAGACGGGCCGCGCCAGCCGCCTTCCCGTCATTGCCCTGACCGCCAACGCGATGCGCGGCGACCGGGAAGCCTATCTGGATGCCGGCATGGATGATTTCGTCGCCAAGCCCATCGAACCGGACAGCTTGCTGGCCGCAATCGCCCGCGCGAAAGCACGCAATACCGACGGCGAAAACATACGCGTGGCCTGAAACGCCGGAACCTTTGGCGGTTAACACGTATTGAAACAGTGTTGATCGCCCCCTAGGTCAGGGGCGAACCCGAACATTTTAAATTCATAAGGAGGCCACGTGACGCCCAGACAATCGCGAGTTGACGTAAATCAGGTCGGAGACGCCGGCAGCATACTGGCAATCGTTGCGCCGGGTTTTAAAGCCGGCGACCTGCATTCCGCCACCGGGCGGGTGCAGAAGAACGGATTTGCCGTGAAAATAGCCAGCACGGTCGAAAGCCTGGTCGAAGGCGAAGGCGATAAGGGCGACACCCTCTCTTTCGTGGTCGATAGCGGCCTAGCGGACATTGATCCTGCGAATTATTTCGGCTTGGTCATTCCCGGCGGACAACGCCATCTGAGCACGCTGGACGACAATGAAAACGTGGAAAAAGCCGTCCGCAGCTTCATCGACGCCAAGAAGCCTGTACTGGCCTGGGCCGATGCGGCGCGTTTTCTGGCCGCCTTTTCCCGCACGCCGGACGCCATCCGCGATGCGCGCGCAGCCGTCGCCGTGAATGGCGAAGTCTATCCGGCGGAAACCGACGAGGCGCGCGACGACGCCGCCGAGGTCTTCATGAAGGCGCTTTCGCTCACTGACGGCAAAGCCGCCTGAGACCCTCAGCCTGATTAAACCGCAAAAAACGCCGCAGGGTATTGGACCTGCGGCGTTTTTTTGGCCTGCGCATGAGCGGCGCGGCATTGATGGATGTTAACGACAGGCCGACAGCTTCCTCCTAGCAAGCTGAACAGACGCGCCGACGGAGACGAGTTTCCGCCCGGCGCGCCACAGCTTGCCGGCATTGCGTCCGGTAAGAGCGGCGGCGGACCTGTTCCTGGCGGCGCGGTTCGTCGCCGCATCCTTATCCGATTTAGCTGAAACCGAACCGCGCCTGGCCTGTTTCCTTATGGCGTGGCGGGGCTTTCTTCCGCGGGTTCCGCACGGAACGTCTCGCCGATATTCGCTGCAATCCACGCAAACGATGCATAAACCGCCACGTTTTGCGCCATGGCGTCCGGATCGATCTTGTCGAACGTATCATCGGGCGTGTGATGCAGATCGAAATAGTCGCTGCCGTCCTGATTCAGAGACACGACCGGCACGCCATCGCGCCGGATATAGCTGAGATCCGGTCCGCCGCTGCCGTTATTGGGGCCCGGCCCGACGCCAAAGACGACCAGTTCCTTCGCGATTGCGTCCGTTATGGGCAGTTTTTCTTCCGCGATTCCGGGCGAAATGCGCCAGATCCGGCCTGCGCCGAAATCAGATTCGGCGGCAATGACGTGGTTTTCCAGCGTATTCTGATGCTGTTCGGAATAAGCTTTCGCGCCAAACAGGCCCACTTCCTCAGACCCGAACAGCACGACGCGGATCGTTCTTTCCGGCGCGCCGTAAAGATCCATGAGATGTTTGGCCGCAGCGGTGACGATGCCGACGCCCGCGCCGTCATCCACCGCGCCGGTTCCAAGGTCCCAGGAATCCAGATGAGCGCCAAGAAGCACGATCTCTTCAGGGCGTTCAGAGCCGACAATCTCCCCGATCACATTGCCGGATTCCGATTTTCCGCGATCTTCCGGCGTCATTTTCAGCCGCACCGTGATCGCTTCGCCCCCCTCCATCAGCCGCCTTAACTGGTCGGCATCGGGCGAAGACAGGGCCGCGCCGGGGATTTTCGGGATGTTTTCCTCATAGGCCATGCCGCCCGCGTGCGGGAAACGGTGCGAATCTGTCCCGACCGAACGGATAAGCACCGCGCTGGCGCCGCGTTTCCCGGCCTCGATCGCGCCGGCATAGCGCATTTGCACGGCCGCGCCGTAGCCCGATCCGTCCTGTGTCCGCGTCATTTCCTGGTCGATAAAGACGATCTTGCCGTCCAGTCCGCCTTCGGGGGCGCGGCGAAGCGCGGTCACGCTTTCAAAATAAGCGATCTCTCCGGTCACGCCTTCGCCTTCCGTGGCGACAGAACCGCCCAGCGCCGTTGCGATCAACGGCTGGGGATAGGGCGAGACCACATCGACTTCGATATCACCGCGGGTCCAGTAATCGATTTCAAAAGGCTCAATGCGGACATTCTCGAAGCCCAGAGCCTGCATTTTTTCCACCGCCCATTCGCGCGCCCGCGCTTCCGCGGGCGATCCGCCAAGCCGCGGCCCGACTTCCGTTGTCAGGGAGCGGGTGATCTCATAGGCAAGATCACTGTCCAGCGCGGAATCCGCCGCGGCGCGCGCCTGATCGCGAATCGGAGCATCAATGTCGTAAGTATCGCCCTCCTGAGCGACCGCCGGCGCGGCCAGTCCCAGAACGACTGCAATTAAAACCCGGTGCATGGAGAACCCTTTGAGACCTTTTGTGTTTCATCAAGGCTAGCTCGCCAAGATTTTCGGCGAAAGACGGTTGTCGCCGCAGGGGACGCAGAAATACGCTATGGTTGTCATTGTTTAGAAGAATTATTCCATGAGGCTTCCTGTTACCCGCCTGACGCTGGAGTCCGGCGCAGACATCATGCGTCTGCGCCACAGCGCACGCGTGATCGCGGAAACCGTCAATCTCAGCGCGCCCGACCAGACGCGTCTGGTAACCGCGGTCAGCGAGGTGGCTCGTAACTACGTCCAGGCGGGCGGCGGCGCGCTGACCGACTTCCACATTCGGGAAAACGGCGACGGCTATTCTCTGCTGGCCACCCTTCGCACAGATGGGCAGGGCGAAATCCACGGCGACGAAATCCTCGGCAATCTGGAACGCTCCACCGCTCGGCGGCTGGTGCATGACTTCGAGATGGAGGGCGACCCGAACGAACTGGTCATCCGCCTGAGCATGAACCTGCCGGCGCTGGAAGACGGCGAGACCATGGAAACGCTCGCCAGCCGGGCGATGGACGCCGTCACCCAGACCGTGGCGGACGATCCGCACGAGGAAATGGTGAACCAGAACCTCGCCCTGATGGAGAGCCTCAGCGAACAGGATTTTCTGATCCGCGAGATCCACCATCGGGTGAAGAATAATTTCCAGCTGATCTCCAGCCTCGCCCGGCTGCAGGCCGGGCGCGCGCACGGGCAGGAAGCGAAAGTTCTGCTGGAATCGCTGGCCATGCGTATTCGCGCGCTGGGCCTTGCGCATGAGCAGCTCTACCGGTTCGAGGATATTACCCGGGTGAGCTTCCGGGAATTCCTGTCGTCGCTTTGCGGATCGCTGGAGGCGGCTTTCGTCTCCCCCGGCCAATCGATCAAGATCGATTGTGCGGTCACGGGCGACACCACGCTGGGGCAGGACATGGCATTGAATATCGGCCTTGTCGTGAACGAGCTGGTGACCAACGCGATCAAGCACGCCTTCCCCGGCGGCGAGAGCGGCAAGATCACGCTCGGCGGCACGGTGGATGGCGAACGCGCCTGTATCAGCGTCTCGGATGACGGGGTCGGTAATCAGGAATTTGCCGACAACATGTCCAGCCACGATTCACTGGGCATGCGGTTGCTGCAAAGCTCCGTGCGGCGCATACATGGGGAAATGACCGCGAAGGAAGCCGAAGGTGGCGGCCTGACGGTCATGGTCGACTTTCCCATACGAGGCTACGAGCAGGCAGAACCGCAAGCGTGACCGCGCCGATCTTCCACCGCTTCTTCACCGAATTGAGACAGGCCCGCATTCCGGCCTCTATCCGCGAATATCTGACCCTTCTGGAAGGGCTGGAGAAAGGCGCGGCGGAGCGGAATATCGAGGATTTCTATTACCTGTCCCGCGCCACTCTGGTGAAGGACGAGCGCAATCTCGACAAATTCGACCGGGTCTTCTCACACGTTTTCAAGGGCGTTGAAGACGCTTTTGGCGATCTGGACCTGACCGACATCCCGGAGGACTGGCTGAAAGCCTTTGCCGAAAAGAATCTTTCGCCAGAAGAGATGGCGGAGATCGAGTCTCTCGGCGGCTGGGACAAGCTGATGGAAACCCTCGCCGAGCGCCTGAAGGAACAGGAAAAACGCCACGAGGGCGGCAACAAGATGATCGGCACAGGCGGCACCAGCCCGTTCGGAAATTCCGGCTACAACCCCGAAGGCGTCCGGATTGGCGGCCAGTCGCGGCACAAAAGGGCTGTGAAGGTCTGGGAAAAGCGCCAGTACAAAAATCTCGACGGCGAGCGCGAACTGGGCACGCGCAACATGAAGGTTGCGCTGCGCCGCCTGCGGAAATTCGCCCGCGAAGGCGCGCGGGACGAACTAGATCTTGACGGCACGATCCGCGGCACCGCCAAACAGGGCTATCTGGATCTGCAAATGCGCCCCGAACGGCGCAACGCGGTGAAGGTTCTGACCTTGTTCGATGTCGGCGGATCGATGGATCCGCATATTTCACAGGTCGAGGCGCTGTTTTCCGCTGCGCGGGCCGAGTTCAAGCACCTGGAATATTATTACTTCCACAACTGCCCCTATGAGGGTCTGTGGCAGAACAATCTGAGGCGGCGAACCGAAAGCGTCGACACATGGGACGTGCTGCGCCGGTTCCCGTCCGACTACAAGCTGGTGCTGGTCGGCGACGCCTCCATGAGCCCTTACGAGATCGCGATGCCGGGCGGGTCGGTCGAGCATTATAATGAAGAGGCCGGCGCCATCTGGCTCAAACGGATGGCCGAAACCTGGCCTTCGCTGGTCTGGCTCAATCCCGTGCCGGAGCGATACTGGGACTACACGGCATCCATCGGCATGGTGCAGGAAATTATCGGTGAAGACCGCATGTTCCCGCTGACCCTGCCCGGTCTCGACGAGGCCATGAAGACGCTGACCCGCTAGACGTCTTTCCGGGCCATTGCCCAGTTGTGGATCGCCCAGACGTGCGCCCCGTGGCGCATTTTCTTTTCCGCTTCCCCGGGCGTCATCCAGACCAGTTCATGATCGGGCTCCTCCGGGCGCCCCGCCTCCCCGGTCCATTCAGCACGGTAGAAGTGGCAGATATTATTCGTCGGCCCCAGCGAGCGCTTGCGCCAGTACTGCCCGGCAACGCCCAGCTTCATTCCGGCGCGCACTTCAAGACCCGTCTCTTCCCTCACCTCTCGCACCATGGCTTCGGCTTCGCTTTCATCGCCGTCCAACGCGCCGCCGGGCAGGTCGTAGTCATGGCCGAGCGGTCCCTTTTTTATGCGGGCAACGGCAATCTTTCCGTCAGAACAAACAAGGCCATAGGCGCACTGGCGCGGCTTGTAGCGCAACCCTTCGCGGGGCGTCCCGAACTGGCGTTCCGGAGCGTCGCTCAACTTGCCGTCCCATAACCAAACTCGGCCAGGACGGGCGCGAAGCGGCGATTGAGCAGATCTATCGTCTCTGGCTTGAGCTTCCGGACATGGTCCCCCGGCGCCACCTGCCGGACATGGTTTGAGGCGTCTTCCGCCTCCGGCTGCCGGTCATGCGCGTCGGCAATCGCATCCAGCCGGTCCTCTGGGCACCTGATATCCAGATCGGCGGCAAGATCCCGAATCCATTGCCGCTTTTCGAAAATCACGTCCTCATAGCGATAGCTCCGGAAATCCGGCATCCGGGTGAGCGCCAGAAGGTGGCAGTAATTGCGGAAGACGCGCAGCGAGACAGGCCCGGCGACATAGTCGTCAATCGACTGCGCGCGCGCCTGGGTCCGCTGTTCGTCAAACGTGTCGGCAAGCCGCCCGGTCTCCGGCGCAACGTGGCTATAGGCGTGGGAGAAATACAGCGAGGTGAGGATATCGCGCGGATCGCGGACCATCACGATCTTGCGGCGCTCATGCAGGGCGAGATTATCCATCCAGGGATGCAGCCAGCGAAACCCGCCGAACACCGATCCGTCCCGGCTGCGCAGCCAGTCCGGGTCCAGAACGGCCCGCGCAGGCTCCACCCCCTGATCGAACAGCGCGGCCGGCACGTCGATATAGGTCCGCCCGGCCGCCTCGCAGAGCGACCGGACCAGCTCATGCATCAGCGTGCTGCCGCCCTTGGCCAGACCAATCACATAATAGGACGGGTCGCCGATGCGCGCGGCGTCCCAGTTAAGCGAATAGGGCCGCAGATCGACCGGAACGCGCGTATTATTATCCAGAATGAAGCGCACTTCAGGCGAGGCGTGGCGCTTTTCACGCCTGCGCGCCTGACGCTTTTCGCGCTGTTCCGGCGTTAGATCGCGTTTTCTTGCTTTCCGGTCTCTGGAATCGGGCAAGTAACCGCCTCCTGAAGATCAAGGCCTGGTCCGGGCGAATCCTGCCCGGGGTGGACTCTGACCAGCTTATGAAAAGCGCGTATTCCGCGCCATTGCGCAAACTGCGGCGCGGCTGCGCGCCACGGGTCTTGTTTCGATGCGCGGGGCATATAAGGGTGCGCCCGAAACGCATCTTCCATCAAAGCTCCGCCATATCGTGACCGAATACAAATCCGACCCGCGCCAGAACACCGCCAATGAATGCCAGTCCATGCCGGAGGTCCGCCACGAGGTCGACCGTCTGGACCGCCTGCTGGTCCGGCTGATCGCCGAACGGCAGACCTATATGGAGGCCGCGGCGCGCATCAAGCCTGACCGCAACGTGGTGCGGGACGAGGCGCGTATCCGGGATGTTCTGGAGAAAGTTCTGGCCGAAGCCGCAAAACACGGTCTGTCGGCGGACATCGCCGAGCCTGTCTGGCGCGCCATGATGGAAGCGTGCATCGCGCACGAGTTCGAGGCTTATGACGCGCTGCGCAAGTCCGACACGGTGCGCCGGTAATCCTGCCGCGCAATCTCGTCATTGACGGTATTGACCGCGTCCAGAATGCGGTTGCGGGCAACCTCGCGGGCCGCCGGGTCGCCGGCCTCTCCCACCAGTTTTTCGGCGCGCGCGCAGACCTCGGCGAGCTGATTGGCGCCTACGCCCTTCGCCGATCCCTTCAGTGAATGCGATGCAGCGGCCCAGTCCTCGTCCGCCGAGTCAGGTTCCAGAACGCGAAGCCAGCTTTCGATTTGATTCTGGAAAAGTGAGAAAATCTCGGCCTCCAGCGCGGCGTCTCCGCCGGTATATTGCGCCAGATGTTCATAATCGATGGCCGTTTCCATGCGTAAATCCTAGAAGCGCGGCGCTTTCCAGCCGGTTAATCACTGAACACACGGTTCATTCTGGCTTCAGCCAACGCTCCCTAATGTCCGTCATGCGAGGGCGGACAGAAAATTACGGGAGAGCTAACAATGCGCTCGATCATGAAAACGGCCGCCGTCGTGACAGGTATCGCCCTGGCTACCGCCATTGCCGTGCCTGCACAGGCCGCCGCACTGGATCACCGGTACGACAATTCCGGCGTTTCCTTCAGCATTTCGTTTGGCGCCAGCGATTATGACAGCCGGTATCACAACCGGTATCGCCATAACGGGCATTACTATAACAGCCCGCGCCAGGATTATTGGGGACGCTATCCGTCATACGGATACGGCTACAAGACATTCCCGGGCTATGAGCACGTCCGGCGCAACTACAACTATCACGGCAACGCCTGTTACTGGCGCGTCAGCCAGGAAAACTACCACCGCCGCAACGCGCTGGTGAAATCCCTGGTGTGTTATGACCGCTATGGCCGCAGCTACACCGTGCGCGGATCGCAGCAGGTCGTGCGCTACACCGGATATGACCGCGGCCGCCAATATGGCTATGATGCCGGCTATCGCCACTAAGTCAGGCGGTTGAAACAACGGTTACAGGCGGGCCTTCCGGGAACCATCCGGGGGTCCGCCGGTTCCGTTTGTGAACGCCCGGTTCATCCTGCCTTCAGGAAGGATAAACCACGTTCATTGCAACGCCAGCGAGGGCAAACACGATCAACTCCGTCAGGAGGAACACATGAAAACCGCCCGTCCGTTCATTCTCGCGGCCGCGGCGAGCGTCCTGTTCGCCGGAAGCAGCCTGCCCGCCCTTGCCGCCGTAATGGACGACCAGCCGCGCCGCGGCGACCGTCAGATTCAAGACCGCCCCAATGTACGCGGCGGCATGAACCGCGAATCCCGCGCCGGCGCGCGTACGCGCTCCAATCCCGCCATTCAGCGCTCCGCGCCCAGCCCGCGCTCTAACCCGGCTCCGCGCTCGCGCCCCTCCCCGCCGCAGCGCGATTTCAGCAGCCGTCCCTCCACGCCGCAGCGCGATTTCAATCCGCGTCCGCCGCAAAACAACAACCGTGTTTCCGCGCCGCGCAATACGCCGGAGCGCCGTCTGGTCGGGGATAACCGGCCGGGAACGTCCAGCCGTCCCGCCGTGCTGAACCGCTATCAGGCGGGTGATCGCGACATGCGAGAGCGGGCGAATGACTTCCGGAACCGGACCGGGTCCGACAACCGGCTGGCCGGGCGGCCCGATCCGCGGGACCGCGCCTGGGACGGCGATCGCCGCTGGGACAATAATCGCGGTAATGACGGTCGATATGATCGCGACCGGGATGATCGCCGCGATCGCGACTGGGATGACCGGCGCGATCACGACCGCGACTGGAACGGCCGCCACGACCATGACCGTGACTGGGACGACCGCAACCGCCGGCATCGCTACAGCTACAACAACAGCCACAAGCGCTACGCATACGGCTATCCCTATTACGGACACCGCAACACCTATAGCAGCTTCTCGCTGAACATCGCGTGGCCGCGGGCGAACTATTATAATTCCAGCTACGGCTATTTCTGGCCGGTGCGCTACTGGTGCCCGCTGCACGGCTTCTATCACGAGGGCTATTATTCCTCGTACAGCTACCAGCCGAACTACGGCTACACGCACTACAGCTATAACGATTATTATGGCGACGGTTACTGGAACTACGCCAATAATTGCCGCTATCGCTATGTGCGAACCCAGTACCGGTGGGAACGCGAGCAGGTCTGTTTCGACCGCTACGGACGCCTCTATGTGAGGTACTGACACTCCGCCGCGCGGGCAGGCTCGCGCGGCCGGGGCTTGGGGGGCGCTATGGCCGGCGGCATAACCGCCGGCCATATTTGTTTGCGCGTTCGCGAATTCAGCCCGCTAGGATCTGATCCGCACGCCGGCGAAGACGCTGCGCGGCTCGCCCGGGAAATAGCGGTAGGAGCCGAAGGCGAAGTCCGCGCGCTCGGCGTAGCGTTCGTCCGTGAGATTGCGCAGGCCGCCGAAGACCTGCCACCCTGATCCCAGCTCATAGCTGGCGCGCAGGTTCAGGAGGTCATGGCCGTCATAGGCGGCGGTATTGGCCGCGTCCGCGAAATATTTCCCGACATGGAGCCATTCCGTTTCAATCACGGCTTTGTCGACCGGGCGCCAGACCAGCCGGGCATTCCACAGCCATTCCGGGGCGGTATCGACCTGCGCGCCGTCGCGGATGGTCTCCGATGACGACTGAACCGCGCGGTCGAACGCATATTCATGATCGGCCCATGTTCCCGACACCGCCAGAGACAGGCGGTTCGTCACGTCAAATGCGCCGTCCAGCTCAATGCCCGCGTGGCGGGTCTCGCCATCGGTGACATTGAAGCTGTCGGCATCGCGAAAGAACACGTTCTGCTTGCGCATCGCAAAGGCGGTGATTTCGGCCTGACCGCGCCCCCACAAATCCAGCCGCGCTCCGCCTTCCAGGCTGTCGAGTTCCTCGGGCGAGATGCCAGCAATCTGTTGCCCCGGCTGGAGGCGATATAGCTCCGCCGTCTGCGGGGCGCGCACGCCCCGGGCGGCGCGGGTGAACAACTGCACGCCCGGCGAAACGCGCCAGGTCAAGCCGGCGCTGGGGGCGAATGTCGTAAACTCGTCCGTGCGGTCGTCCGGCCGCAGGAAGCGCCCCTCCTGCCCCGCCGGAATATTGGTGGCGTAGTCGTAGCGCGTGTTTTCGACGCGCGCGCCCGCCTCCAGGCTCAGCGCATCCGTCAGGAAATAGCGCCCTTGCGCGAAAACCGCGCCGACCAGCGCGTCGACCTCGTAGTCGTAATGCAGACCTTGCGGGAAATCGCCAAACCCCGGAAGGGTCTGGTTCTCGGTGAGATAGCCATGGCTCCATTCCGCGTCGGCGCCCAGCATCAGGCGATTTCCTTCGCCCCATTCGCGCACCAACGCGCTCTGTCCGCCGATGCTGTCATGCCCGGTTCGCTCAAGCGCCTCCGAGGGAAGGAAGTGGAGGCGGAAGGTCATGTCGTTGGAGCGGCCATAGACCGCGCCCTGCACGCGCCACAGATCGTTCAGGCGGCGGTCCAGGTGCAGCGCCGCGCGCAGGGCCGTGGCGTCGCGGAACGCTTCCGGATCCGGGTTGGAGCGCGCGACAGCCTTGTCCTCAAAAGCCCGGAATCCGCGGATATAGGTCGCCGTCTCCTGATTGAGGTCCACCGCCGCGCCGCGCAGGCTCCAGTTCATCGCGCCAAGACTGCCGTCCAGCCGCGCCTGAAGCGCAACACGGTCAAGACCCGCGTCGTCGCGCCAGCCATCCTCATGCCGCGTGCTCAGCCCGATGAATCCTGCGCCGGTGTCCAACGGTCCCTGTGCAAACGCCCGCGCCCGCGCACGGCCAAAGGAGCCGTATTCCAGCTCGGCCAGCGCTTCAGGCGTCTCAGGATCGCGGCTTATGAAATTGATCAGGCCATGCAGCGCATTGGAGCCATAGGCCGCGCCGCCCGGCCCGCGCACCACTTCCACCCGTGCCGCAAGGTCATCGATCGCCTCGAACAATCCGTTGACATTGGCAAAGCCCGGCGCGCGCAGCGGGATGCCGTCTTCCAGATAAAGGAATGACCCGGCCCCCGCCCCGCCGGTCAGAACCGGCGAACGGATGGCGGTCAGATGCTCCGCCCCGTTTCCGCGATTGATGAATACGCCAGGGGCGCGGTTGAGCGTCTCCGCCACGTGATGCGCGCCGATCCGCGCCAGCTCGCCCGCGTCCAGCACGGCGACGGGGGTCGCGCCCAGCGCCTGCGGCTCTGCAATGCGGGAGGCGGTAATGACCACCTCGTCCTGCGCCAGTGCGGCGGGGGCGAGACCGGTCAGGCAGGCCGCAAGCATCCAGACGATATTTCGCGGACGCATGTGGCCTCCCCTTCTGTCTGAGATCAGATCCGGCCCAGCGCCTGATCCAGATCGCCGATCAGATCGTCGACGTCCTCGATCCCGACGGACAGGCGGATCAGCCCGTCGGTAATGCCCAGCGCCTCGCGCGCATCCTTGTCGACCGAGGAATGGGTCATGATCGCTGGGTGCTCGATCAGCGACTCCACGCCGCCGAGCGACTCGGCCAGCGAGATCACTTCCAGCGACTCCAGGAATTTGCGGGACTGCTCGATGCCGCCTTTCAGGTGGGCGGTGATCATGCCGCCGAAATCGCTCATCTGTTTGGCGGCCACCGCGTGTTGCGGATGATCCTCACTTCCCGGATAGAAGACCCGCTCGACCTTGCCGTTATCGGCCAGCCAGTCGGCGATTTTCCGGGCGTTCTGGCAATGGCGCTCGACCCGCACATGCAGCGTCTTGGTGGAGCGCAGCAGCAGGAAGCAATCCATCGGCGCCGGCACCGCGCCAACCGAGTTCTGGATATAGCGCAGGCGCTGGCCCAGCTCATCATCGCTGACAATCAGCGCGCCGCCGACGACGTCCGAATGGCCGCCGATATATTTGGTGCAGGAATGGCTGACGATATCAGCACCCAGCTTGAGCGGCGATTGCAGCAGCGGCGTGGCGAAGGTGTTATCGACCGCGACCAGCGCGCCCTTTTCCTTGCCCAGAGCGGCCACGGCCTCGATGTCGATAACCTTCAACATCGGGTTGGTCGGCGTTTCCATCCAGACCAGCTTTGTCTTGTTCGTGAAAGCGTCGCGCGTGGCGTCCAGATCCGTCATGTCGACGCGCGTGAAGTCGATGCCGAACTGGCGGAAAATCGTGTTCAACTGACGATAGGTGCCGCCATAAACGTCATCGCACAGCACCACATGGTCGCCGGAGGACAGCAGATGCATCACCGCGTCCAGCGCCGCCAGACCGGAAGAGAAAGTGATCCCGTGCTTGCCGCCTTCCAGCGAGGCCAGGTTGGCCTCCAGCGCCGTCCGCGTCGGGTTTGCCGAGCGCGAATAATCATACTCGCCCTTGAACACGCCGGGGCTCGGCTGCGCATAGGTGGAGGTCTGATAGATCGGCGTCATGATCGCGCCCGTCGTCGGGTCCGGCGACTGGCCGGCGTGGATGCAACGGGTCGCGATGCGCTTGTTGTCATGCATGAAAATATCTCCGGTAAAATCTATGCGGTTCGCGCGGATCAGGCCGCTTTCTTCTTGGCCAGATAGTCAATCAGATCGATCTGCGAAACGATGCCGACCACTTTGGCTGCATCCACGACCACAGCAACGTGATCCGACTCGAAGATATGGAACAGCTCTTCCAGCCGCGCCTTGGGATAGATCAGGCCTGCAATTGGGCTGGCCGCATCGGTGGCCGGTGCGTCGACGGTAATCTCACCGGACCTCAAACCGCGCAGGATGTCCGCTTCGTGCGTGATGTAAGAGCACTTGCCGCTATCCATCAGCGGAATTTGCGAGACGCCCTTTTCCTTCATTAAGCGTACAATTTCCGAAATGGGCGTATCGGCGTCGGCCGTGACCGGCGTCGCGAAGCCCTCGGTCAGCAAGTCCTCGACCAGGCCCAGCTCCTCGCCTTCCTCAAGGAAGCCGTGATCGGCCATCCACTCATCGTCCAGATACTTGGAAATATAGCGCGAGCCATGGTCGCAGAGGGTCACGATGATGGATTGATCCGGGCTCATCGTTTTGGCCAGTTCAACGGCCGCATGAACGATGGAGCCGGAAGAACCGCCACAGAACAGCCCCTCTTCCCGCACCAACCGGCGCGCCATCTGGAAGGATTGCCGGTCATTGACCTGCACCATGTCGTCGACGACCGTGAAGTCCATCGCCTGGCACTCGATATCCTCGCCAATCCCCTCCACGGCATAGACATACGCCGTCGGCAGGGAGCCAGACTTGAACAGGCCATAATGGACCGAGCCAAGCGGATCGACGCCGACAATCTTCACGTTCGGCGCGTGCTCTTTCATGTAGCGCCCGACGCCGGAGACCGTGCCGCCCGTACCGGTGCCGCCCATGAAAACATCGAATTTGCCGCCGTCGGTGTCCTCGAATAGCTCCTTGCCCAGGTTACGGCAATGGCCCTCGATATTCCACGGCGAATGATACTGATTGACGTAAAACGCGCCCGGCGTTTCCTCGGCGATCTTCTTGGCGCGGTTCACATAGTGATCCGGCGAATCGCCCGGCACGTCGGTCGGCGTGATGATCACTTCAGCGCCGTAGGCTTTCATGGAGTTGATCTTCTCGCGGCTCATCTTGTCCGGCATCGTGAAGACGCAGCGATAGCCCTTTACCGCGGCGGCCATGGCCAGCGACTGGCCCGTATTGCCGGACGTGTTTTCGACAATCACCCCGCCGGGCTTCAGCAGGCCTTCCTGTTCCGCGCGTTCAATTATGTAGGGGGCCATCCGGTCTTTGATGGAGCCCGACGGATTCATGTATTCGCACTTGGCGTAGATCGTGGCCCCGCCCTCGGGCGCGACCTTGTTCAGCTTCACCAGCGGGGTCCGGCCGATGGCGTGCAGGATATCTTCGTATGTCTTCATGGGATTGTCCGCGTTCACATTGGCCGCCCGGCGCGCGCGAAGAATATCCGGCGAGCCGCAAGGACCGTGGGAGAAATTTGGGCGGACTATGCCAGCGGTCTTGCGGGAATGAAATGCCGCTGACCGGCCAGTATCAGAAACCTGATTCTTCCTGCGCGCTCTCGATGCGCTGTATCACCGCGCGATCCCGTTCCGCGGAGGTTAGGTAGGCATCCAGCAAGTAGCGCTTGTATCGCTCCGCCCGGTCCTGTTCGGACAATCCGGTTTGCCGCGGCGGGTTCGCCTCCAGACGCAGCGCAAGGGATGTCTTCTGGCTTTGCCGCATCGCGCAGAATCGCGCGTCCAGCATTTCCACGACCTCCATATAGAAAGACGTGTCTTCGTGACTCTCGCTTCCGCAAGCCGATCCGCCCTGCATCATTACCAAGGCGGACGCTGCAACCAGCCCCATCATCAGTTCGATCCCCATCGACTATGATGGAAACGTTACAAAGCGTTAAGGTTTGTGGCAAGCGCCTACGCGATGTTCAGCCGCCCGGCAGGGTGGCGGCCCATGGGGCGATCCCCTAAGAACGTTGCAAACAATCACTCTCCGAATGAAGACACAGAGGGCAATGACAAAACTTGACCGCGTTATCGTGACCGGCGGCGCCGGATTTATTGGCTCCGCGCTGGTCCGCAAGCTGGTCTCTGACGGCCATGACGTCCTGACCCTCGACAAGCTGACCTATGCCGGCGACAAGCGCGCGCTGGGCGACGCGCTGGATGCGGGCAATCACCGCTTCGTGCAGGCCGATATCGCTGACGCGGACGCGGTAAAGCGCGTCTTCGCCGAGTTCGAACCCGACGCGGTCTTTCACCTGGCGGCTGAAAGCCATGTCGACCGGTCCATCGACGGACCGGCGGAGTTCATTCACACCAATCTGGTCGGCTCTTTCGTGATGCTGGAAGCGGCGCTGGAGCAGTGGAGCCGCGCAGGCAAGCCGGAAGATTTCCGCTTCGTCCATGTCTCGACGGACGAAGTCTATGGCGAACTCGGAGATGAAGGCGCATTCAGCGAGGAAACGCCCTATGCGCCGAACTCCCCCTATTCCGCCACCAAGGCCGGGGCTGATCATCTCGCGCGCGCCTGGCGGCAGACCTATGGACTGCCCGTGGTCATTACCAACTGTTCCAATAATTACGGCCCCTATCAGAACGCCGAGAAACTCTTGCCGACCCTGATCCGCAAGGCCGTGACGGACCAGCCTCTGCCCATTTACGGCAAAGGCGAGAATGTCCGCGACTGGCTCTATGTCGACGACCATGTGACCGGGCTGATCGCGGCGGCGAAATCGGGCCGTCTGGGCGAAAAATATAACATTGGCGGCAACGCCGAGGCGCAAAATATCCAGATCGCCCGCACAGTCTGCGCGCTGCTTGATAAATTGGCCCCGCGCGACGACGGCAAAGCCTATGCCGACCAGATCACCTTCGTCGAAGACCGGCCGGGTCATGATTTCCGTTACGCTATCGATGCATCCAAGATCTCGTCCGAGCTGGGCTGGGGGCCGCAGGAAACGATCGATACCGGGCTGGAGAAGACCATTGCGTGGTATCTCGATAATCAGTGGTGGTGGTCGGACCATATCAAGGATGGCGACCGCATCGGCCTGACCCGCGCCGGATAGGGCGGGAACCGCGTCATCCTGCCCTTCCCGTTAGCGTCAAGTTGCTCTTCGCGCTGCACAATGATGTAGTCTCGGGCAAAACACGAACGAAGGGATGGGAGACGTGCCGGATCTCGAAAAATTCCGCGAGGAAGCCCGCGAATGGCTGGAGGCGAACTGCCCGGAAAGCATTCGCAAACCCGTCAGCGGCGAAGACGATATCGTCTGGGGCGGCCGCAACTGGGTCTTTAAATCCGACGACCAGAAAATCTGGCTGGACCGCATGGCCGAACGCGGCTGGACCGTGCCCGAATGGCCGAAAGAATATGGCGGCGGCGGTCTTTCCAAGGAAGAAGCCAAAGTCCTGAAACAGGAAATGGCGCGCATCAAGGCGCCGCCCCCGGTCAACTCCTTCGGCATCTGGATGCTGGGCCCGGCGCTTCTGAAATTCGGCTCCGAGGAACAGAAGCGGGAACATCTGCCCCCGATCTGTCGCGGCGAAATCCGCTGGGCGCAGGGTTATTCCGAACCGGGCGCCGGCTCCGACCTTGCCGCGCTGCAGACCCGCGCAGACGACAAGGGCGATCACTATATCATCAATGGCCAGAAGGTCTGGACCTCCTACGCCGATGAGTGCGACAAGATTTTCTGTTTGGTGCGGACCGATCCATCGGCCCCCAAGCATGAGGGGATCAGCTTCCTGCTGATCGACATGGATCAGCCGGGCGTCACCACCAAGCCGATCCGCCTGATCTCCGGCAAATCACCGTTCTGCGAGACTTTCTTCGACGACGCGACCGCGCCGAAGGAAAACCTTGTCGGCGAGCTCAACAAGGGCTGGACCATCGCCAAATATCTGCTGACCCATGAGCGCGCGATGATCGGCGGCATGGATTCCTCGCAGGTTCTGGGCCGCTCCCCCGGCGAAATCGCCGCCGACACGGTTGGCCGCAACAGCGAGGGCGAGCTGGCCGATTCCTTCCTGCGCTCTGATATTGCGCGCTCGGATGTCGATGGCTGGGCCTTCATGCTGACCATGGAGCGCTACCGGGACAAATCGAAAGCCGGGGAAGGCGTCGGCGCGGCGTCTTCGGGACTGAAATATTACGGCACGGAGCTGAACAAGCGCCGTTACGAACTGTCCATGTCCGCCTCCGGCTTTAACGCCTTGAAGATCGGCGACGGCATCGACTCGGAAGAGGGCGAAATGGCGCGCCGGTGGCTGCGCACCAAGGCCAACTCCATTGAAGGCGGCACGTCCGAAGTGCAGCTCAACATCATTTCCAAACGTATTCTCGAACTTCCGGACGCTTAAGACATGGCTCTTGTACTGAATGAAGATCAGGAAATGCTGCGCGACGCCGCGCGGGGTTTCCTTCGCAGACGCTCGCCCGTTTCCGAGCTGCGCCGCGTGCGCGACGAGCAGGTCGAGGGCGGCTTTTCCCGCGATATCTGGCGTGAAATGGCCGAGCAGGGTTTCGCCGGAGTGCTGGTCTCGGAGGAATATGGCGGCTCCGGCTTCGGCCATGTCGCCGCGGGTCTGATCGCCAATGAAATGGGCCGCACGCTCGCCCCCTCCCCGTTCCTGTCCTCCGCCGTTCTGGGGGCCGCGACGCTGGGCCGGGCCGGAACGGACGGCCAGAAGGGCGAATATCTGCCCGGCATCGCGGGGGGAGAACTGATCACCGCGATGGCGGTCGATGAGGGGGACAAGCACAAGCCCGAACATGTGACCCTGAAAGCCGAAAAATCCGGGAATGGCTTCAAGCTCACCGGCGCCAAGACTTTCGTCGCCGATGGCGGGGCCGCGGATTTGCTGATTGTCTCGGCCCGCACAGCAGGCGCGGACGAGGACCAGCAGGGCGTCACCCTGTTCCTGGTCCCTGCGGACGCCAAAGGCGTGACGATCAACACAACCCCCACGGTCGATAACCGCAACTATGCCGACATCACGCTGGATGGCGTGGAAGTCGATGGCGACGCCGTGCTGGGCGAGGTCGATAACGGCTTTGTCCTGCTGGAATCGGTCCTGAATGCGGGCCGAAGCGTGCTGGCCGCCGAAATGGAGGGGCTGGCCAAAGAGTCCTTCGACATGACGGTGGACTATCTGAAAACTCGCAAGCAGTTCGGCAAGATCATTGGCACGTTCCAGGGGCTGCAGCACCGCGCCGCGCATCTGTGGACAGAGCTGGAGCTGGTTGAATCCGCCGTGCTGAAGGCGCTTCAGACGCTGGACGAAAATTTCGACGGCGCCGGCGCAATCGCCGCGCTGGCCAAGGCCAAGGCGGGTTCCGTAGCGCGTCTGGCCACGCAGGAAGCGATCCAGATGCATGGCGGCATCGGCATGACCGACGAGCACGATATCGGCTTTTACATGAAGCGCGCGCGCGCAGCGGACGAGTTGTTCGGCGACGCCGATTTCCACGCCGGGCGCATCGCCATGCTCCGCGGATACTAGGGAGAATTCAAATGCCCACGATTGACGAAGTTGAAGCCAAGGTCGGCGAGGAAGTCGGCGTTTCGGACTGGATCACGGTCGACCAAGCGCGCATCAACGCCTTTGCCGAGAATACCGGCGACCACCAGTTCATTCATCTCGATCCCGAACGCGCGAAAGCGGAAACGCCCTTCGGCGGGACCATCGCGCACGGCTTCCTGACCCTGTCCCTGCTCAGCCAGATGGGCGGTCAGGCGCTACCCGCGGTCGAGGGCGTGACCTTCGGCGTCAATTACGGGTTCGATTACCTGCGCTTCCTGTAGCCGGTTCCGGCGGGCGGAAAAATACGCGGACGCTTCACCCTGAAATCCCTTGACCGGTCGAAGCCCGGCCAGGCGCGCCTTGTCTATTCCGTCTCTGTCGAGATCGAGGGATCGGACAAGCCGGCGCTGGTCGCCGACTGGGTCACCATGATGGTTCTTGGAGAATAGATTATGAGTATTCGTTTTGATGACCGCGTCGCCATCGTCACCGGCGCGGGCGCCGGGCTTGGCCGCGCGCACGCCCTGGCGCTGGCCGAACGGGGCGCGAAGGTGGTGGTCAATGATTTCGGCGGCGCGCGCGACGGCACCGGCGGCTCCTCCGGACCGGCCGAGGACGTGGCCGAAGAAATCCGCAAAGCCGGCGGCGAGGCCATCTCCAACGGCGCCGACGTCACCGACTATGCCGCCGTCGAAAAGATGGTCGCCGCGGCGATGGATAAATGGGGCCGCGTCGACATTCTGGTGAACAATGCCGGCATCCTGCGCGACAAGACGTTCGTGAAGATGGAGCTGGACGATTTCCGCAAGGTGATCGAGGTGCATCTCATGGGCTCGGTCAACTGCACCAAGGCGGTGTGGGAGATCATGCGCGAGCAGGCCTTCGGCCGCATCGTCATGACGACCTCGTCCTCCGGTCTCTACGGCAATTTCGGACAGTCCAATTACGGCGCGGCGAAGCTGGGCCTGGTCGGCCTGATGAACACGCTGAAACTGGAAGGCCAGAAATACGATATCCGCGTCAATTCCCTGTCCCCGGTCGCCGGCACGCGGATGACCGAAGACCTGATGCCGGAGAACATTCTGGACCTGCTTCAGCCCGAGTCCGTCTCCCCGGCCGTGGTGTTCCTCGCCTCCGACGATGCGCCGAATGGCGCCATCATCGCCGCCGGCGCGGGCGGTTTCTCGCGCGCCTACATCCACGAGACGGAAGGCGTCTACCTGCCTGAAGACAAGCTGGACGGTGATGGCGTGGCCGAGGCGTGGAAGAAAATTTCCGACGAGTCCGGCCAGAAAGCCTATGAGCAAGGCGGCGAACAGTCCGTGAAATTCCTGCAGGCCGCCGCCAAGGACAAAGGGGTGGATCTGGGCGGCGGCTCCTGACGCCGCGCCCGCGCCTTCCTATCTGTTAGACAAGCATTATCCGCTCGACCCGAGCCAAGGAGACTTCCCATGCGTGAAGCCGTCATCGTTTCCACCGCCCGCACGCCGATTGGCAAGGCCTATCGCGGCGCTTTCAACAACACGACCGCCCAGACCCTGGGCGGTCACGCCATCCAGCACGCGGTCGAACGCGCCGGCATTGACCCGGCCGAGGTCGAGGACGTGGTCATCGGCGCGGCCCTGCAGCAAGGCAGCGCCTTCCAGAATGTCGCGCGTCAGGCGCTGGTCCGCGCCGGCCTGCCCACCTCCGTCCCCGGCATGTCGGTGGACCGCCAGTGCGCCAGCGGCATGATGGCCATCGCCACCGCCGCGAAACAGGTTGTTGAGGACAATATGGCCATCGCAATCGGCGGCGGTCTGGAGTCCATCTCCATGAACCAGACCAAGGACATGTTCTTCATTCCCGATCCGTGGCTGCTGGAGAACATGCCGTCCATCTACATGGCGATGATCGAAACCGCCGAGATCGTGGCCGACCGCTATAACATCAGCCGCGAAGCGCAGGATGCGTATTCCCTGCGCAGTCAGCAGCGCACCGCCGCGGCGCAGGAAGCGGGCAAGTTTGACGACGAGATTGTCCCCCTGCCCTCCACGATGAAGGTCAAGGACAAGGAAACCGGCGAAACCAGCGACAAGGACGTTGTTCTGAAAAAGGACGAGGGCAATCGCCCGGAGACGACGCTGGAAGGCCTGGAGGGCCTCAAGCCGGTCTTCGCCGGCGGCCAGAGCGTCAAGGAAGGCCAGTACATCACCGCCGGCAACGCCTCTCAGCTCTCCGACGGCGCCTCCGCCTCGGTTATCATGGAGGCGAAGGAGGCCGAACGCCGCGGACTGGAGCCTCTGGGCGCCTATCGCGGCATGGCGGTCGCCGGGCTGGACCCCGATGAAATGGGCATCGGCCCGGTCTACGCCATCCCGAAGCTGTTGGAGAAGAACGGCCTGAAGATGGACGATATCGGCCTGTGGGAGCTGAACGAGGCGTTTGCCGTCCAGGTCATTTATTGCCGCGACAAGCTGGGCATCCCGGACGAACTTCTGAACGTGAACGGCGGCGCCATCTCGGTCGGCCACCCTTACGGCATGTCGGGCGCGCGCATGGTTGCGCACGCCCTGATCGAAGGGAAACGCCGCGGCGCCAAATATGTCGTCTCCACGATGTGCGTGGGCGGCGGCATGGGCGCTGCGGGCCTGTTCGAAGTCCTCTAGGCTTCGTTTTCTCCGCCTTCATCGCGGCCGCGGGTTTTCCCGACCCCGGTCGCGATGCCAAGCCCCACCAGGATCAGAACGGCGACGCCGATCCAGACCGGGGGCACGCCCAGAAGGTGGGCGCCGATCGCGACGCCCGCGACGAAGATGATGTAACCGATGAGGTAAAGTCCGAAAGTCGACATTGGGCGATCCTTGTTTGGCTGTTTGGCGACAGAAACTGTCCCGCTAGCCGATTGTTCCGAAACAGCTAAAGAAAAGCCCCGGCGCATTGCCGAGGCTTTTCCTGTCTGGGGCCAGTGCCCGATCAGGACGGATTGATATGCAGGTCCATCGTGATTTCAGCATTCAGCAGCTTCGAAACCGGGCAATTTTCCTTGGCCGTGTTCGCCGCCTTCTCGACGGCGTCATCTTCCGCGCCGGAGGCGAAAACCGATACATTCAGATCAACCGCGGTAATGGTGAATCCGCCATCATCGCTGATCAGCTTCACCGACGCCGCGGCGGAGATATTGCTGGCGGCAATGCCCGCCTGCTCCAGCTCGTTAGCCAGCGCCATGGAGAAGCAGCCCGCATGGGCCGCGCCGATCAGTTCTTCCGGGTTCGTGCCCGGCTCGTCCTCGAACCGCGTATTGAATCCGTAGGGCGAGGCGTCCAGGACGCCGCTTTCGGTTGAAATACGGCCCGAGCCATCTTTGAGCGTGCCGGACCAGACAGCAGAACCTGTGCGAGTAGCCATGAGAGTATCCTTTCTGGGTGGCGTTATTCTCGCCCTGAACAACGCACGAAGCGGCAAACCGGTCCCGACAGCCTGACACACCCAAAGAAAAAGCCCCGGCGAAACGCCGGGGCTTTCCTTTGAACAGACCGTGTTCGCGGTAACTACGCGTCCACGTGTTTCGCGTCGGCCTCGTCCAGAACGCCGCGGCGAATCTGGTCCAGCTCGATGGATTCAAACAGCGCCTTGAAGTTGCCCTCGCCGAAGCCTTCATTGCCCTTGCGCTGGATGATCTCGAAGAAAATCGGACCAATCGCGTTCTGGGTGAAGATCTGCAGCAGCAGGCCCTGGTCGTCGGTCGGCGCGCCGTCCACCAGGATATGGTTCTTCATCAGGCGCTCGGTATCCTCGCCATGGTTCGGAATACGCGTCGGAAGCTGCTCGTAATAGGTGTCCGGGGTGGACTGGAACGGCGTATCGGCGCCGCGCAGGTCCTCCACGGTCTGATAGATGTCGTCCGTGCCCAGCGCGATGTGCTGGATGCCTTCGCCGTTATATTCCTTCAGGAATTCCTCGATCTGGGATTTGTCGTCCCGGCTCTCGTTCAGCGGAATGCGGATATTCCCGTCCGGAGACGTCATGGCGCGGGACAGCAGGCCGGTCAGCTTGCCCTCAATGTCGAAATAGCGGATTTCGCGGAAATTGAAGATGTCCTCATAGAAGGATGCCCACTTATCCATATTGCCGCGCAGAACATTGTGCGTCAGATGGTCGATATAGGTGAGGCCCGCGCCGCCCTTGTCCTCTTCCCCCGTGCCTTCGAATGCCTGGGCGAAGAATTCGTCTTCCTTGCCATTCTCGATGAAATAGATCAGCGAACCGCCAATGCCCTTGATGGCCGGCGCGGCGCTGGTCCACAGACCGCCTTCGGCCGCTTCCGCGCCGCGCTCCAGCGCGCCGTCAAAAGCCGCCTGAACATCGTCGACCAGAAAGCCCATGGCGTTCGCGCCCGCCTTGTGGACGTCGCGGAAATCGGCCGCCTGGCCGTCGCCGGAATTGATCAGGAAGCTGATCCGGTTTTGTTTGAAGCGCGTCACCGCGCCGTCCGACGTGCGGCCGACCGGGGTAAACCCGAGGCGCTTGAACAGCTGGCTGAGTTCTTCGGCGTTACCGGTATATTCAACAAACGCGAAGCCGCGCGTGCCGAGATAATTTTCGTGCAGATCGGCCATGGGGGATACCTCCTGTCTTGGCGGAAGCCTCGATTTAGTTTCAAATGAAACTAGTTTCAAGCCGTCCAACCGCTATATGACTGGATCGTCATGCCGGCCTTCAATCTTTCAGCCTTCCTGCCCTACAGGCTTTCCATCCTGTCGAACCGGATCAGCAATGCGATCTCTCGCACCTACAAGGCGCGGTTCGGCCTGACGGTTCCCGAATGGCGCATACTGGCCGTGCTGGGCGACATTCACGCCATGACGGCGCGCGACATCGCCGAGGCGACGGAGATGGACAAGGTCACCGTTTCCCGCGCCACCGCCAAACTGGTCGAACGTGAATTGATCCGGTCAGAAGTCTCGCCCGAAGACGGCCGAAGCCGCCTCCTGCGCCTGTCGGAAACCGGCCAGTCCATCTTCGACGAGGTGACGCCGCTAGCCAAGACCTACGAGGCCAATTTGATGGAAGGCCTGACCGCCGAGGAGCGGGAAACCCTCACCCGGCTGATAGACAAGCTCTATGACCGTATGGACGCGATCCCCGAACCGGACAAATCGGGCAAAGCCTAGCTGCCGCCGTGCTTGCCCACTTCCCAGACCGCGCCCAGCATTTCACTGGCAATATCTTTGGCCGGGCCTTCCAGTGAGGTCGCCATCGTATCGTTCCAGCGATTGAGGAAACCGAACAGAGCGATAACGCCCAGCAATTCCACGATTTCGTCGTCGGTCCAGTGCGCCTTCAGTTCCTGCGCAATCTCGCTATCGACCGCGTTGGGAACAGAGGATGCGGCCAGCGCAAAATCCAGCGCCGCCTTTTCCCTGTCGGTGAATTTGTCGCTGGTCTTGTAGGTCCAGATTTCCCGCAGGCGTTCGTCGTCGGCGCCAAAATTCTTCGCCCCCAGAACCGTATGCGCCTGGCAATAGCGGCAACCGGCGGCCTGACTGGAAATGACCGCCAGCAACCGCTTGAAGTCAGACGGGATCGGCCCGGCCATCGCCGCCTTGTTCATATTGACGAAGGCTTCGGCCAGTCCCGGCTTGCGCTGCATCGTCATGACGCTGTTGGGCGCGAAACCCAGCGTTTTGTTGAAGAATTTATAGAGCTCGTCGAGCTCCGGCGTCGCGGCTTCCGGCTTGGGATCGACCAACGGCATCTTGCATCTCCTGTCCTGGGCGAGTCGACAAGCCGGACCCTAACGCGTTTCCTAGGTTCAACCACTCTGCAATCGGCCCGGCGGGAAATTCCCTATGTTGAAGCTCTATTCCTATTATCGCTCCGGCACGTCCTACCGGGTCCGCATGGCCCTGAATTACAAGGGCGCGGAATACGAGAACGCGCCTGTAAACCTGAAAGACGGCGAACAGCATGGCGAGGCCTATCGCAGGCTGAACCCGCAAGGCCTCCTGCCCGCGCTGGAAATGCCCGGCGGCGTTCTGACCCAGTCACCGGCGATACTGGAATGGATCGAGGAAACCTGGCCCGAGCCCGCGCTGCTGCCGGAAGATCCGTTCCTGCGCGCCAAGGTCCGGGCAATCGCTGCGATTATCGGCTGCGACACCCATCCCATCCAGAATCTGCGCATCCTGCTCTACCTCAAGAATGAACTGGGTCAGCCACAGGAGACCGTGCAGGAATGGGCGCGGCACTGGATTGCGAAGGGTTTTGACGCGGTTGAACCAATGATTGCCGGCACGGTCGGGCCATTCGCGTTCGGCGACACGCCCGGCATGGCGGATATCTATCTGCTGCCGCAGATCTACAACGCCCATCGCTTTGGCGTGGACATGGCGGCCTATCCCCGGATCGCAGGCATCGAGTCAGCCGCGGCGGACGTGGAGGCTTTCGCCGCCGCGCACCCTTCGCGCCAGCCGGACGCGCCGGACGAAGACTAGGCCGCGGCCGGCTCAGGCGCCTTGCGCATAGGCTGGAGTTTTCCATAGGTCAGGGTCCGCCAAAGCCACTCGAACGGGCCGAAACGGAAAGCCGAGAGCCAAAGAACCGAGAACGCCAACTGGAAAATCCAGATCGCCAAGACCAGCTGGAACTGCTGCACACGTTCCCACTCGCCGAAGAATCCAAGCCCCGGCGGGCCTGCAAAGACAAAAAAACCGACGAGCGAATGGGTCAGATAATTCGTCAGGGCCATCTTTCCGACAGCGGCGAACGGCGCGCGCACCCATTTAAGGAACGCAGGGCGGCAGGCCAGCATCACCAGGCAGGCATATCCGAACGAGGTCAGCGGGCTGACCAGGAAATTGACCAGGGCGCCGGGGGCATACTCCGCCGCCGCGAAACCGCTCTCGATATGGTGCATGCCGCCCCACCAGTCCGCCCCGATGCCGACCGGCAGCGTCACTAACGCGCCCGCCATATAGGCCGGAGCGCTCCAGCGGTTGGAGAAAAATCCCCATTTATAGAGGGCCATGCCCCAGACCATGACGCCCAGAAGGCGCGGTCCGAGGAACAGGATCGAGCCGATCTGCGCCTGCAATGCGACCAGAGCGTTTTCGCCCAGACGCTCCAGCCCGCCAGCTTGATGGGCGGCGACCATGTCCGCCACCATCTCTGGCGTGGGCGCGTAGCTGGACTGCAACGCGTCTTCCGGCATGTAGCCCAGCGAGAACAGGAAACCCCACCACAACAGCGCGCCCAGGGCGAAAAGCCCCGCGCCGATCACGAACAGACGCCGCGCGCTGAGGCCGCGCATCATCACGGCGATCATGCCCCAGATGGCATAGGGCGCGAGAATGTCGCCAAACCAGATGATGTAGGCGTGGAGCATGCCGAAAAGCAGCAGCCACAGCATCCGCCGGTAATGTACGCGGACCGCCTGCGGATCCTTGTCCTCCCCCACCATCAGGACGATTCCGGCCCCGAAAAGGGCGGAGAAGATGGTGATGAACTTCATTTCGAAGAAGACGTGCGCGAAAAACCAGACACTCTGGTTCGCGCCGGTGAAATCCAGCTGGATCGTGGGGTTCATGTAGGCCTGCGACACCATCGCAAAGGCCTGCATATTCATCATCAGAATACCGAGAACCGCGACGCCCCGCAGGGCGTCAATCGACTCGATCCGGCTGGCGCGCGGCGCTGAAAGCATGACGGTCACTCCCCTGACCGGCCCGGAATTCAGGCCATTGCTTACGCATTTGTAATCGGCCAATGACCGCAAGTCACTTGAAAGATGGCCGAATTGGAGCAATAAACGGGACAGTTCAGAGAGGGACACAGGTCAGATGGCCGAGCTCTTTACCCAGATATTGCACATGGTCGTGATGATCGCGCTGAGCATTATCGGCGTGGAATACGAGCCTTCGCGCGATGAAAACGAACCCCGCCGCGTCGAAGCGTCGGTGATGCTTTCCCCTGCGCTCTATGCCATCCCGCAAGGCCGCAGCGCGGAATTCGAGTTCGTCGTCAATGGCTGCGACAGCCGTGCAGCCGCCGTTAAATCCTATGACGCCGAAAAGCCTCTTTTCATCGGCGTGACTGGATATCAGTCCTAGAATCCACAGTCATTTTCGGACCTTGCTGCAACGCCCTCGCCCCGCGGGGGCGTTTTCGGTTACAAAGCTCCCCTTGAATTTCTCGGAGGGTCCGCATGGCTGCGAAAGACGCGCCCCGGGACGTCATCGACGTCGAACCGCTTGAATCGCCGGCGAAAGACCGCTCTCTGACGCGCGTCGACGCCGAACCGGCCAAGGATAGCGCCCCGGATACGCCCAAACCTTCGGGCGGCGGATGGATCCTCGTGCTGGGTTTCTGCCTGTCCATCCTGTGGATCGGCGGCGCTTCCGCCTACATTATCGGCTTTTCGGGGATCACCGGCGTCGCGGATCTGTCCCCTGTTCAGATGGCGGGGCTGGGGTTTGTACTGGCCGCGCCGGCGCTTTTCATCATCCTGGCGGCGCTGGCGGCGCGGCAAATGGCCCGGTTCGGCGCGCAGGCCCGCGCGGTGGAGCTGGCCTCAGCCCGGCTTTTGAGCCCGGCGGACGCGGCGGAGGGCCAGGCGCGCACACTGGCTGACGCTGTCAGCGGCGAAATTGGACGCATCAACAAGGCAATGGAGTCCGCCCTGGCCCGGTTGGGGGCGATCGAGGAAGTGCTTCGCCACCATAGCGATGCGATTCAGGACGCCGCCACCAATGCTTCTGAACGCTCTCAAGTGCTGATTGGCGATCTGAAAGCGGAACGGACCGCCCTGTCCGAGCTCGCCGATACGCTGGATGCGAAGGCGAAGGCGGTCGCGGACGCCATATCAGAACAATCAAACATGGTCGCACGCGCCGCGGAACTGGCGGAAAGCGCCGCGGCGGAAGGCGAAACCACGCTCAGCGAGGCGGCAAAATCCCTGCTGGACGCCGCCGAAACCACGCTGAAACGCACGACAGAGGCCGGAAATTCGCTCGAAAGCGGCCGTTCGCGGCTGCTGGATCTGTCGGAATCGCTCCAGAAACAGCGCGAAACGCTCGATAAAACCTATTCCGATCACCGCTCACACCTCGATTCCGCTTCGGAATCGCTGCGCAAGGAGCAGGACAAGATCGCCGCATCGCTGGATTTCCACCGCGCGGAACTGGATTCCCTTACGCGGATCGCCCGCAAAGGCGCCCAGGAATTGCGCGACGCCACAGAATCTGGCGGCGGAGCCATGCAGGGCGCGGTCGAAACCGCCATCGAACAGGCCCAGCGATTTACCGATATCGTACGCAGCCGCACGCGGGAGGCCGCGGATTATTCCAAGGAAGAGCTGGAAAGGCTGAATTCCGCTGCGGATCGCGCCCGCCAGGCCAGCGAGGAAGCCCGCGACGCCCTGCGTCAGCAGGCCGATGATCTGCGCGCCCAGATCGAAAAACTCAATGAATCGACCTTTGAGGCGGCCACGCGCACCGACGCGGCGCTGCAGCGTCAGCTCGATGACGCCGCCAAGGCGGTAGAGCGCGTCTCATCCATGTCGGATGAGGCGGACCATGCGCTCGCCAAACGGTTCGACGCGTCCATGGAAGCCTGGCACGGGCGCGTGGAGGAGCTGGAAAACCGCTTTGCCGCGATGCAGGTCTCGCTGGACGCCTTCCCCAATTCGGCCCGCCAGCGCGTCACCGAACTGGAAGAGACGGTCAAAGCCGGTATTGAATCGCTCAACAAGGCGGCCCGGGCGTCAGCCGAAGACGCTAAGGATATCGACTTCGCTCTGCAGGCCCGTATGCGCCAGAACTACGAGCTTCTCAGCGAATTCGTGTTGCGCATGGGTTCTGTCGCCGGCGGTTCGCGGCCGCCGGAGGCGCGCGACGACAATCTGCCCGATCCGCTTTCCCGTGCGCCAAGCGGCGCGCCCGGCCCGGACCCCGCCGCCGGCGACCGCGCCTGGCGCTGGCGGGACCTGGTGTCCGACCTGCGGGAGCGTGAAGCCCCTGCGGCCCCGTCGGAACAGCGGCCGCTGGACGCCTCCGACGTGCACGATGAGGTGGTCCGCAAAGCCGTATCCGCCCGCCGCACCAGCGGCATCGGAGCGATGCGGGAAGCCGTCAGCAACGCCATGGAAGGCCGGATTGAAGAGTTGCAGGCGCGCATGGAGCGTCAGTCCGAGCTAAAGACCGAGGCGCGGCGGCTGGTGGATGAACTGGAGCCCGAAATTTCCCGCGCAGCGCGTCAGGATGAGGCCGCGGCGCTGGAATCCTTGCTGAGTGACGAGCGTGGCCGCGCCTACTTGCTGGCCTCTGCGGCGTTGGGCGACGCCTGAGAAATCTCTTCCGCCGTCCAGGCGATCAACTCTCCGTTCACCTGCCCCATCGCCGCGTTAAACGCCTGCACGATTTCCCCGACACGATTGGTCGAGGCGCGGCTTTCCGCCTCAAAGCGGCGCGAAGCCAGAAGGTCGCGACCCTTGGTCTTCACAAGGCGCGCGGTGATGGAAACATCCGCCACGGGGGCAGACTCCATTCCGTTGCGGTAGTCCGCTTCGAAACGGTGAATTTCCAGGGCAAGTTCATAATCGGCAGAGATGCCGTCCCTGGGACGCGCAGCCAGGAAAGCGCCGTCCGTATCCTGTAATTCCTCGATCACGGCGTTCTGGATCAGCCCCGGCGTCGCCTCTACCCAACGCACGCCCGAGGCATAGGCCAGCGTGGCGTCGCTTTGCTGGATCGCAATCGTGTCCCCGCCCAGTGCGCGCGGAGCGTCCGGCCGCGAAACCAGCACCGCGACCGGCGTCTCGTGATTTTGCACCATGACCGCCGGCGCCGACCCGGCCGGCTCCAGCCGATAGAAAGCTGAAGGCTCCGCCTCAGGGAAAATCAGCGACGAGCAACCGCCAAGAAGCGCGGCGCAAGCGAAAGGCAGAAGTACTCTCATCGGGGGATTTCCACCTCTTTCTTGGGCGAGCCGGCGATGAAGCTGGACGGATTTTCCTCAAATTCCCCGACCATCCGGTCAAGGGATTCCGTCAAGCGCCGAAGGTCGGACATAAGACGGCTGACCTGGGCCGTGCTTGTGCCCGTGAATTCATTCAGGGTCGCGTCCGCGCTATTGGCGAAATCGCCGACTTCCTTGGCCGTGTTCTGAATTTCAGCAGCAGCGGCTTCAATATCGGCAATGGCGTCACGCACGTCGCTATTGAGCACGTCATCGCCGGACTCGGCGATTTTCGTGATGCTGTCAGCGGCCTGTTCCAGCTTGGTGATGGCCGAGGCCGTGCGCTCGAACAGATCCTTGTTCGCCCTGATCTCGTCGGTCACTTCGCGAATATTGGTCATGGTGCGGGAGAATTCATCGACATTCTCCTCGCTCAGAATGTCCTGAACGCGCTGCAGGGTTTTCTCCGCCTCGTTCATCACGCCTTCGGCATTGGCGACAAAGCCTTCCAGCGGACTTTCCTTGGCGAAAATGACCGGCGGCGGCCCGCGTCCCGCCTTGCGATGGAGCGTCGGTTCGTCCGGAGTGCCGCCCGTGATCTGGATATACGCCACGCCGGTCAGGCCCTGCGGCTCGATCTGGGCGACGGAATCTTCCTTCACAGGGGTCAGGGCGTCGACACGGATGCGGGCAATGACCCGGTTGGGGTTGCTGGGATCCAGCCCCAGACGCGTCACCTCGCCCACCTTGATGCCGTTGAAGCGCACCTCGCTGGAATCGCTCAGGCCGCGAACCGGGCCGGTGAACACGACATCGTATTCAACGGTTTCCTGATCGAACGAATATTTCCCCAGCCACACGACAAACAGCGCCACCGCGAGTGACATTACAATCACTACGGCGCCGACAAGGGCGTAATGCGCTCTCGTTTCCACTGGTTAGTTCGCTCCTGATCGTCCCGTCTACAAGACTAGCCGCGCGATTTCGTTCCGTCACGCACGCGAAGCGCGTCCGCGGGGACCGTTGAAATATTCATTGATCCAAGGATGGTCGTTATGAACCAGCTCGCCGGGCGGCGCTACGGCGACGATTTTCTTGTCGGCCAGAACCGCAACGCGGTCACAAACCGCGAAAAGGCTGTCCAGATCATGGGTCACCATCAGAACCGTAAGATCCAGCGTATCGCTGAGGTCATTGATCAATTCGTCAAACGCCGTCGCCCCGATCGGGTCCAGTCCGGCTGTCGGTTCATCCAGAAAGATCAGATCGGGATCCAGCGCCAGCGCCCGGGCAAGCCCGGCGCGTTTGCGCATGCCGCCGGAAAGGTCGGAGGGCTGCTTGTTGCAGGCCTCGCTGCTGAGTCCGACCATGGAAATCTTCATCATCGCCAGGTCGTCCATGACATCTTCGGGCAGATCCGCGTGCTCGCGCAGGGGCACTTTCACGTTTTCGAGAACCGTGAGTTGGGAAAATAGAGCGCCGGCCTGGAAGAGCACGCCGCGCTTGCGTTCGATGCGCGTGCGGTCGGCGCTTTTCAGATCATGAATGTCCTTTCCGAATACGGAAATTTTGCCCGAAGTCGGCCGGTCCAGATCCAGAATTTCATTCAGCAGCACAGACTTGCCGGAGCCCGAGCCCCCGACGAGTCCCATGATCTCCCCCCGCTCGACCGACAGGTCGACGCCGTCATGCACCACATGATCGCCAAACACGGTCCGCACGCCGCGGACTTCAATGACCGGTTCGTCGCTCACACGCCCATCTCCAGGTACAGAAGCGCGAAAATTGCGTCGATCACCACGACCGCGAAAATGGATTGCACGACGGAAGCCGTGGTGCGTTTCCCGAGCGATTCAACGCTGCCCCCCACATTCAGCCCCTGACGGCAGCCGATCACGGCGATGACGATTGCAAAAACCGGCGCCTTGGCGATGCCCGCCCAGAAATGGCCAATGGCCGTGGTGTCGTACATCCGGCTGATGAAGTAGCCGGGCGAAAATCCCAGATCCCACCAGACCACCATCATGCCGCCGAAAATGCCCATCAGCATCGCCACAAAGGTCAGCAGCGGCATCATGATCAGGATGGCGATCAGGCGCGGGATGACCAGAACGATGTAGGGGTCCAGCCCCATGACGCGCATGGCGTCGATTTCCTGTTGCATACGCATGGCGCCGATTTGCGCCGTGAAGGCCGAATCCGATCGCCCGGCCAGCAGGATGGCGGTGATGATGACGCCGAATTCGCGGAGAATGGAAATCGAAACAAGCTCGACCGTGAAGACCGACGCCCCGAAGAGCGCCAACTGGTTGGCGCCGATAAACGCCACCACCGCGCCGATAAAAAAGGCCAGGGTCGCGACGATGGGCAGGGCGTTCAGCCCCGCCTGCTCCATGACGTGAACGGTCGAGGTCCAGCGTATCTTTTCCGGATGGGCCAGCAGCTTGCCGAACGTGACCACGGTGCGGCCAAAGAAAACCAGCGTGTCGTAGGTTTCGCGAAACGCGGTGACCAGCGCCTGCCCCGTGCGCTCGAACAGTTCCACCAGCCCCGGGCCGGAATGCGGTTTTTCGCATCCCTCGCCATGATGCTCCAGCGCCTCGTTGATCAGGCGTTCGGCGTAAGGGTGGTCCCCTTCGACCCTGTAAGTTTCAGCATGTTCGGAAGGGCGCCCGAGCATCAGCGCGCCGGACGTATCCATCCGGCCCAGTTCGGAAACATTGATAACATATTCCCGAACCTCGCCATGCTCGGCGGCATGGTCGATATCGCCGATGACCTCGCGGATTGTGCGCACGGTCCAGTCGCCCGTGGGACGCACCCTCAGGACCCCGTCTTCCGACTCGATGCTTACGCCGGTATCGTCACCCAAGGTCAGGCGCCTCCTCGCGCTCCTCTCACAACGAACCGGCGGCGGCCCGAATCGTCAAGTAAAAGACTTCGCATGGATATTAGCATTCATCATGAGAGCTGGCCGATCCGCGGCGCATTCCGGATTTCGCGCGGATCGAAAACCACCGCCGAGGTGATTGTCGCCGAAATTTCGGACAGCGCCGCCACGGGCCGCGGCGAGGCCGTGCCCTATGCGCGTTACGGTGAAACAATCGAAGAAAGCCTGTCGTTGGCGCGGGAGGCCGCAAGGGCGTTGCGCGCGGGCGCGACCGCCCGCGACCTGCCGGACTCCCTGCCCGCCGGGGCGGCGCGCTCTGTGCTGGACTGCGCGCTGTGGGATCTGGCCGCGAAGCGGGACGGGCTGGACATAGGCGCGGCGTTCGCTGCGCGGCTTGCGGTAGAAACGCCGCCGCGCGGATCGCTGGAGACGGCTTTCACGATCAGCCTGGATACGCCGGAAGCCATGGCGCGCGCGGCCGCAGAGGCGGCGGAACGGCCCTTGCTGAAGGTGAAGCTGGGCGATCCCGCCCTTGATGTGGCCCGCATGGAAGCCATCCGGGCGTCGCGCCCGGAGGCGCGCCTGATCGCCGACGCCAATGAGGGCTGGAGCCTGGACTTTCTGAAAGGGTCGGCGGCCGCGCTGGCGGCGCTGGACGTTGCCTTGATCGAGCAGCCTTTGCCGGCCGGTGAGGATGAGGGCCTGGCCTGCTGGGACAGCCCCATCGTGATCTGCGCCGACGAATCCCTGCATGTCGCCGCCGATCTGGACGGCATTGCGGGGCGCTATGGCGCGATCAATGTGAAGCTGGACAAGACGGGCGGGGTCAGCGCCGCGCTGGAGCTGATCGGGGCGGCGCGGAAACGCAATCTGCAGGTCATGCTGGGCTGCATGGTCGGCACGTCCCTGGCTATGGCGCCGGCCTGCCGTCTGGCGGAGGCCTGTGGCGCGGAGTTCGTGGATCTCGACGGGCCGCTCTTGCTGGCGCGGGACCGGGAGCCCGGACTGATCTATCAGGGCGGCGTCATCGCGCCCTGCCCGTCAGAACTCTGGGGCTAAAAACGCAGCCCGGAGGACAAAATCCGGACCCTGCCGCTTGGAACCGCGCCGCCGGGCCGCTAGCTTTGACGTTCACGTTCCCGTTAGTCCCCGGATCATGCTCAAACGCGCCGAAACAGCCGAACAGTCCACGAAACTCGACGGCGACGCGCCGCTGCGTATCCTGATCGCCGGGTATCGGTCGCACCCCTATGTCGGCGGCCAGGGCGTTTATGTGCGTGAGCTGTCGCAGGCGCTGGCCGACGCCGGGCACGAGGTTCACGTCGCCTCCGGCCCGCCCTACCCGCATCTGGATCCGCGCGTGCGTTTGATCCGCCTGCCCTCGCTTGACCTGTTCTCGGAAAAAAACGCGCTGTTTGCGTTGCGGCCGCGCCATTTGAGACGGCTGGCCGATATTTCTGAATATGTTTCGCACAACACGGGCGGTTTCGGAGAGATGCATGCGTTTGGCCTGCGTCTGCAGCATTATCTGGACGCCAATCCCGGCCGCTATGACGTGATCCACGACAATCAGAGCTTTTCTCAGCCCCTGCTGGCCATTGCGCGGCGGCATGCGCCGGTCGTGGCGACCTTGCACCACCCCATTACCCGCGACCTGCAACTGGCGCTGGACCGCGCGCCCGGCATGTTCTCCCGCCTGTTGCTGAAGCGCTGGCACGCCTTTGTGAAAACGCAGACGCGCGTGGCGCGCGCCCTGCCGCATATATTGACCGTCTCGGAGACCTCGAAGCGCGCGTCCATAGAGGATTTCGGGTTACGCGCCGATCAGCTTCACGTCAGCCATAACGGCGTGGATCATGACGTGTTTTGCCCGGCGCGTGATGCGGCGTTCGAGCCCGGCCTGATCGTGACGGCGGCCAGCGCCGACACGCCTTTGAAAGGCCTGGAGCACCTGATCCGCGCCTTGCCTGACGTTCTGGAACGCCGGCCGGACGCCCGCCTGACGGTGATCGGCCGGCTGCGGGAAGGGCCCGCAAAAAAAGCCATGGAAGCTCTGGGACTGGAGCAAAGGATCGATTTCGTCTCCGGACTGGAGACAGCGGAGGTCGCCGATCTGTACAGGAGGGCGCATGTGGT
>NZ_JACESD010000020.1:0-49198 GCF_013911995.1 Euryhalocaulis sp. | reverse complement strand
CTGGTCCTCGCCGGGGGCTCTGTCTATGGCCACGCCGTCCGCGGCGGCGAGGCCATAGACAGAGCCCCCGGCGAGGACCAGCGCGTCCACGGCCTCCACAAGCGTGTCAGGGGCCAGGGCGTCGGTCTCCCGCGTGCCCGGCCCGCCGCCGCGCACGTCCACGGCGCAGACCGCGCGCGCCTCCGGATAGAGGACGGTGACCCCGGTCCGGGCGCCGGCGTCTTCCGCCTGTCCGACCAGCAGGCCGGGCGTATCGGTAATCAGGTTTCTTGCGCCGGGCCGGGCCATACGGTTTCGCCCCTTTCATGACGGTGTCGCGCCGCTATGCTCGCCCTAAACCACAGGAGCCTTCAAGCATGATCCGTTTTTTCCTCTCCGCCGCTTTCCTCGCCGGCTGCGCCGCGCCGCAATCTGATGCTCAGGTCGCGGCCGATCCCGCGCCCGCGGAAACCATGGCGGACGGCGGCATGGTGGCCGCGGCAAACCCGCACGCGGTCGAGGCGGGTCTGGAAATTCTGCGCGCGGGCGGGGGCGCGGCTGACGCGGCGGTGGCCGTGCAGGCGGCGCTGGGACTGGTGGAGCCGCAAAGCTCGGGAATCGGCGGCGGGGGCTTCCTGGTCTATTTCGACGCCGCCACGCAGGACGTGACCGTCTATGACGGGCGGGAGCGCGCCCCGGCGGCGGCCACGGAGCGCCTCTTCTATGGCGAGGATGGCGAGTTGATGGGGTTCGTCGAGGCCTGGATGTCCGGCCGCGCGCCGGGCGTTCCGGGCGCGGTGGACGCCCTGCGTCTGGCGCAGGCCGATCATGGCCGGCTCGAATGGAGCGCCCTGTTCGATTATTCGGTCAAGCTGGCCGAGACCGGGTTCGAGGTTTCGCCGCGGCTGAACAATCTCCTCGTCCGTCTGGGCGAATTCGGGCCGCTGGACGAACGGCCGGGCACGGCCACGTATTTCTATGACGCGCGCGGCGAGGCGCGGCCTGTTGGCTATGTTCTGAAAAACCCCGACTATGCCTGGACGCTGCGGTCTATCGCCGACAATCCGCGCGCCCTGCTGGACAGCGATATTGCCGGAGACATCGTCACCGCCGCCCGGGGCGCGCCGCATGGCAGTCTGCTGACGGTGGAGGATCTGAACGCCTATGAGGCGCAGAAGGAAGACGCCGTCTGCCGCCCGTATCGGGTCTGGCTGGTCTGCTCCGCCCCGCCGCCGTCATCGGGCGGGGTGGCTATCAATTCGGCGCTGGAAATTCTGGAAAATTCCCCGATCCGCGAAAACGGGCCGGACACCGCCGCCGGCTGGCATTACCTGATCGAAGCGATGCGCCTGGCTTATGCGGATCGTGACCGCTATGTCGCCGATCCCGAATATGCCGACGTGCCGGTCGATGCGCTGCTGGACGAGGCCTATCTCGCCCGCCGCGCCGCGCTGGTCTCCGCTGACGCCGCGATCAAGGGCATGGAAGCGGGCGATCCTTTCGCCGGATCGGAGACCTATGGCGAGGACACGACCGAGCCGGCGCCCGGCACCAGCCATTTCGTGATTGTCGACGGCGCCGGGAACGTGGTTTCCATGACCACGACTGTGGAATCTGCCTTCGGCTCCCACATTTTCACCAATGGCTTCCTGCTCAATAACCAGCTCACCGATTTCGCGCGCGAGGCTTATGACGAGGAAGGCCGGCTGCTGGCCAATGCGCCGGCGGGCGGCAAGCGGCCGCGTTCCTCCATGTCGCCGGTCATCGTGCTGGATCGCGAAACCGGGGAGTTTGTTCTGGCGGCCGGGTCGCCCGGCGGCAATTCGATCATCGCCTATGTGCTGAAGACCGTGGTGGGCGTGCTGGACTGGGGCCTGACGCCGCAACAGGCGGCGGAGCTGCCCAATGTCATCGCGCGCGGGGAAACCGTGCGCATCGACGAAGGTTTTTCGCCGGAGATCGCAGAGGCGCTGCGCGCCATGGGACATCAGGTGGCGGAGCCTGAAGGCGAAATCTCGGGCATCCATGCAGTGATGAAAACCGATGACGGCCTGATCGGCGCCGCCGATCCGCGGCGCGAAGGTCAGGCCCGCACGCCTTAAGGCGCGGCGGGCGCGCGAACCGCGAAAACGCTGCCCGCCGGCCCGGTCGAGACCAGAACCACATCGCCGCCATTGGCGCGCGCCAGTTCGCGCGCGATGGACAGGCCCAGGCCCGCGCCGCCATTGGCGCCGGAGGCGCCGAACGGCCTGAACAGGGTCTTTTTCGCTTTCTCGGGCACGCCGCCGCCTTCATCGGCCAGCGTCACGACCCAGTCTCCGCCCTCCTGCGCTGCGCTGACCGTCATGACGGGCGTGCGGGCGCGCTCCATGGCGTGCAGGCCATTGCGTATCAGGTTCACCAGAATGCGGTGAAGATGATCGGGATCGAAACTGATCTGCGCGTCCTCAGGGATCTGGTTGCGCCAGACCATGTCCCGGTCGAACGCGCCGGCGTCCGACGCGGCGTCCTCCACGGAGGCTCTAAGCGCCAGGATGCCGGGGGAGGGCGTGCGCTCCTCTGCCTTGCCGTATTTCAGCGTGTCCTCGGTCAGAGAGACGCCGCGCGAGACGGAGCGGACAAGCCGCTCTCCCATTTTACGCACGCGGGGGTCTTCCTCATGCGCCAGCCGGTCCGAGACCAGTTGGGCGGAGGCGAGAATATTGCGGAAATCGTGAGAAATGCGCGCCACCGCCGCGCCAAGCGAGGCCAGCCTGTTGCGCTGGACCAGCGCATGGCGGAGGTCGGACTGCATGTCCGCGAAGGCGCGTTCGGCCTCGCCGATCTCGTCCCGGCGGGCGCTGGGGCGGGTGATAAGCCCGGCGTTCTGCGGGTCGTCGCGGAATCGCGTCATGGCCCGCGACAGCCGCCGGATCGGCCGTACCAGAATGAACAGAAGCGACAGATAGATCAGCGTGGCGGTAATCAGCGAGATCAGAACCGAAAGCCCCAGAATGCGCCAGGAATAGGCGATCAGCGCCTGTTTCAGCGGCTGGTGAAACAGCAGAACCTCGATGAATTCGGCGTCCGTGCCGCTGCGGGGGGCGGCCAGAATGCGCAAGGTCAGGTCTTCGGGCGCGGTCAGGGATCGCAGCGCGCCGCCCATGCCGTTCATCACGGTCTGGTCGCGCAGATCGACCGTTTCCAGCATTTCGGGCATGAAATCCTCGCGGCTGAGGATCAGCTCCCGCATGCCGTTGCGCTTGACCGCGATGGCCTGAACCTCGGCATACATCAGCAATTCGTCCGCCAGATCCTGCGTCACCATGCGGTCCGGCGCGGCCTCCACGGCCAGCGAGGCGGTGATCGCCGCCTGGGCGCGTTCATTCATCCAGTCCAGCCGGAAGGACGCGGCGGAGGGAAAATAGATCAGGATCTCCGCCAGCATCACGAAGGCGATGGTCAGGCCCAGCAGGCGGGCAGGCAGGCCCAGCCACAGGCGCGGCGGCTCCTGCAGGCGGTCCTGGTCCTGAGGGTCAGGGGAATCGGCGGCCTGTCTGTCCATGCCCGGTCCGTTTTTCGTGTGGCCGCGCAGCTTACTGGAAAACCGTAAGAAATCGAGCCAGACGCTTCGCCCACGGGCCGAACACCGCGTCCTCGTAATAGGCGCCGGCGGCGCGCTTGGCCGCCTCCCCACGCGTGGGATAGGCGGGCACGTATTCGGTGAGGGAGCGCACATTGCCGCCCGCTGCGATCACCGCCTGCACGGTCTGCAGCATGTCCGCCGCCCCTTCGCCCAGAATCGATGCGCCCAGGATTTCCCCGCCCTTGCCGACAACCAGTTTCACCCCGCCCTGGACGTCGCCTTCCGCAATGGCGCGGTCATTTTCGTCGAACGCCCATGAAACGGCGCGGACCTTGCCGCCATGTTCCTCGCGCGCTTCCTCTTCGGTCGGGCCAAACCATGCGAATTCCGGCTCCGTGTAGAGCGCGCGGGGGATGATGGCGCTTTCTGCCTTTGTTCGCTGCGCGAAATAGAAATTCCGGATCAGCACGCTGGCGTGCCAGCCGGCGGCGTGGGTCAGCATGTCCAGCCCGGCGGCGTCGCCGGCCGCGAAGACGCGCTTGTTCGTGGTGCACAGCTTGCCGTCCAGCACGAAACCGCGCCCGTCCGTTTCGATCCCCGCCGCTTCCAGTCCCAGATTTTTCGTGCGGATGCGGCGGCCTGTCGACACGAACAGGCGGTCGCCTTCGATAACGCCGGCGGCGTCGGTCTCGACCCGGATCGTATCGCCCTCGGCCGAAATGCATTCGGCTTTGGTCCGGCTGTGAATCGTTACGCCTTCCTCGCGCAGCCGGCCCAGCAGGGCGCCGGCCTGGTCCGGATCGGCGCCGGCCAGAGGCTCCTCCGCCTCGATCACCGTCACCTCGGCGCCCAGACGCCGGAACGCCTGCGACATTTCAAGACCCGCCGCGCCGCCGCCCAGAATAACAAGGTGGCGGGGCCGCTCGGTGATTTCGAACAGGGTCTCGTTGGTCAGATAGGGGGCCGTATCCAGCCCCTCGACCGGCGGAATGAAGGGATCGGCGCCGGTCGCCAGCACGAATCGTTTCGCTTTCACGCGGAAACTGTCCGATTCCATGCAGTCACTGGCCGTGAAGGCCGCGCGTTCCCGCACCACGGTCACGCCCATCTTCTCGAACCGTTCCTGCGAATCGTTGGGCGCAATGGCGGCGATGGCCTTGTGCACATGCGCCATGACTGCGGGGAAATCGATCTCCGGTTCGCCCGCTTTCACGCCCAGCGCGCCCGACCGCCGGATATCTTCCGCCCGCCTGGCGGCGGCCAGCAGCGCCTTGGACGGCACGCAACCGGTATTCAGGCACTCCCCGCCCATCTCGCCGGCCTCGAACAGCACGACCGACAGGCCAAGGCGCGCCGCGCCCGCGGCGACGGAGAGGCCCGCCGCGCCGGCGCCGACAACACAGAGATCAGCTTTGAGCGTTTTCTTTTCCATGGCGCTGGAGATAGGCCGAGCGCATGCGGAAAACCAAGAGGCCGCCGGTCAACAAACCGATCACAATTAGGGGAGCGAGAATGCCCGGACGCGCCAGAAGCGTCAGGTCGAGGTCTTCTCCCGCGGCGATGGCTTCGCCCGCGCCCGCGCCCAGCGCGACCAGCGTCAGCGTGGCCGGGACCAGGCCGATCAGCGAGGCGGCGAAATATTTCGGCAGCGGCACCCGCGCCAGCCCCGCCGCCATGTTCAGGAAGAAATAGGGGATCACCGGCAGGAAGCGGAAGGTCAGGATGGTCATGAAAGCGTTGTCCTCCAGCATCCCCATAACCTTCTTCAATTTCGGCCCGCCGCGTTCCTCGATGGTTCGGCCGACCGCCGTGCGCGCGGCGAAATAGGAGGGCAGGGTCCCCAGAACCGCGCCGGTCATGGCCAGCGCCGAGCCATAGAGAAAGCCGAAGAAGAACCCCGCGGCGGTGACCATCAGCGCCGCGCCGGGCGGCAGCGTGGCCGCAACGACCGCGTAGACCAGCACGAAAAGCACGGCCAGAATCACCGCCGTTCCGGGGCTGGATTGCCATGCGGCGATGGATTCCCGGTGCCCGCGCAGCGCATCCAGCGTCAGCTGGTCGCCCAGCCCCAGCGCCCAGGCCGCTATGCCCGCGCCCAGAAGGATGATAAGCGGCGCCAGGCGCCAGAGCAGATTACGCCCCATAAGGTGTTCTCTATCGCGTTGTTGTGCGGTTGAAGCCTTGACCCCGTGCGGGATGAGGGCTATCTGCCCCGCTTTCAGAAAACAAGCGGCGCAACACATTGAACCGCGGAGGCCAGAGCGATGAAACGTACTTTTCAGCCGAGCAAGATTGTTCGCAAACGCCGTCATGGATTCCGTGCGCGCATGGCCACCAAGGCCGGCCGTCTGGTTCTTGCCCGGCGCCGGGCCAAAGGCCGCAAGAAGCTGTCCGCCTGAGCGGAGAGCCTGCGCCTCTCGCCGCCTTGCCGCGGCTCACTTCCCGTAAGGAATTTCTCTATGTCGCGCGCGGATCGCGCGATGTCCGCCCCTGCGTGATGATCCAGGCGCGGCGCTCTGACGCTGCCGGCGAGGGCGCGCGCATGGGCTTTACCGCCACCAAGAAGATCGGCGGCGCGGTTATTCGCAACCGCGCAAAGCGCCGGCTGCGCGAAGCGGCGCGCGAACTCCTCCCTCAATATGGACTTGCCGGGTGCGACTATGTCTTTATCGCCCGCGGCAAAACGGCTGACTGCGACTGGTCAGCCTTGCTTGACGATTCGAGAAACGCATTGATAAGGCTCGCGCGAATTCTTTCGCGCGATCACAATTAGGGCTCCGTTCGAGGATTTCGGGCGCGAGCGGAGCGAACTTTCATGAACGACCAGAAGAATCTCATTGTCGCCGTCGGCCTGGCCGTCGTCATCCTCGTTATTTACCAGATTTTCGTTCTGGGGCCGCAATCCGACCAGCGCCGCGCGGCGCTGGAGGCGGAGCGCAGCGCGGCGAGCGAAAGCGCGCCCACCGTCTCCGCTGACGAGATACCCTCCGGTCCCGCCGCCATGCGCAGCGTCGAGGAGGTGAGGGCGGATTCAGAGCGCGTGGCGATTGATACGCCCAGCCTGCGCGGCTCGCTGTCGCTGTCCGGCGCGCGGATCGACGATCTCTATCTGAAGAACCACTACAACACCGTCGACGCCAAGGAAGAGCAGGACGCCAGCGAGCAGGTGGAGCTGCTGGTGCCGCGCGGCGCCGACCACGCCTTCTACACCTATCTCGGCTGGGCGACCGTGGAGGGCGGGCCGCAGGGCCTGCCGGGTCTGGATACGCCCTGGCGGCTGGTGGAGGGCGAAACCCTGACCCCGCAGACGCCGGTGACGCTGGAATATGAAAGCGGCGGCCTGAGCTTCCAGCGCGTGATCAGCGTGGACGAGAACTATATGTTCACCGTCCAGCAGCGCGTGACGAACAATTCCGGCTCCGCCGTGGTGCTCAGCCCCTATGGCCAAGTGCGCCGTCATGGCCTGCCGGCCAATTTCGCGCCCTTCTATATCCTGTTTGAAGGCGGGATTGGCTCGGTCGGCGGCGAGCTGAAAGAGAAAAAATACCAGAAGCTGGCCGACGGGACGACGGTTGCCGGCAAGGGTCAGAACGGCTGGGTCGGCATCACCGACAAATACTGGCTGGCCGCAGTGATCCCGCCGCAGGGCGAGACGTTCGATCTGGAGCTGGACGCAATCAGCCCGGCCGGCTCGGACATCTTCGAATCCAGCTACCGCATTCAGGCTTTCTCCCTGGCCCCGGGCCAGAGCCGCGATGTCACCTCGCGCATTTTCACCGGCGCCAAGGAATATGACATCCTCAACGAATATCAGGGGCAGGGCGTGGACCGCTTTGTCTGGGCCATCGACTGGGGCAATTTCTGGTTCCTGACCCGGCCCTTCTTCTGGAGCATCGACAATATCTACGACCTGGTCGGCAATTTCGGCGTCGCGATCCTGATTTTCGTGGTGCTGATCAAGCTGATCATGCTGTTCCCGGCCAACAAGGCCTATGCCTCCATGGCCCGGATGAAGGCGCTGCAGCCCAAGATGAAGGAGCTGCAGGAGCGCTATAAGGACGACCGGCAGAAGCTCAGCCAGGAAATGATGGCGATGTACCGGCGGGAGAAGGTGAACCCGGCCGGCGGTTGCCTGCCCATGCTGATCCAGATCCCGATCTTCTATGCGCTCTACAAGACGATTTTCGTCACGATCGAGATGCGCCACGCCCCGTTCTTTGGCTGGATCCGCGATCTTTCGGCGCCGGACCCGACCCAGATCGGCAATCTGTTCGGCCTTCTGCCCTATGACGCTTCCGCGATTCCGCTGATCGGGGGACCGATCCTGTCCATCGGCATCTGGCCGATCATCATGGGCCTGACGATGTGGGGCGTGCAGTCGCTGAACCCGCCGCCGGGCGACAAGATGCAGGCGCGGATTTTCGCCATGATGCCCATTATCTTCACCTTCATCCTGGCGCGTTTCGCCGCCGGTCTGGTGATCTACTGGGCGTGGAACAACCTGCTGACGCTGATCCAGCAATATTTCATCATGCGCCGCCACGGCGTGGAGACACAGGCCGACAAGCTGCTGGCCCGCCTCCGCGGCCGCAAAGCGGAGAATGAAGGCTGAACGCGCCCGCCTTCAAACCCGAATTCGAGCCCGCGCAGATGCAGGCGGGGGAGCGCCTGTTCGCGCGCCCGATCGATTTCGTGCGCGGCGTGACGCGGCTGGAAGACCTCCCGCATGAGGAATGGCCGGAAACCGCGTTTGCCGGGCGCTCCAATGTCGGCAAGTCCTCGCTGCTGAACGCGCTGACCAACCGCAAGAGTCTCGCCCGCACATCCGGCGATCCGGGGCGCACGCGGGAGCTGAACTTCTTTGACGCGGGCGGCGAGCTGTTCCTCGTTGACCTGCCGGGCTATGGCTATGCCCGCGCCCCGAAGACCGAAGTGAAGCGCTGGACGGCCCTGACCCGCGACTATCTGCGCGGCCGCCCGACTCTGAAACGCGTTTTCCTGCTGATAGACTCCCGCCACGGCATCAAGGCGGTGGATGAGTCGATCATGGATGTTCTGGACGAAGCGGCGGTCTCCTATCAGCTGGTGCTGACCAAGACCGACAAGCTCAAGCGCCCGGAAGTGGACAAGCGGCTGGCCGAGACCTCGGCGAAGATCGCCCGGCGCCCGGCCGCGCACCCCGTCATCCACGCCACCTCGTCCTCCAAGACGCTGGGCCTTGGCGAATTGCGCGCGGAGATCGCCGCGCTGGCGATCCAGTGATCCGTTCCGCGCTTCTCGCCCTGGCGCTGTCCGCGGCGGGCGGCGGCGCGGCGAATGCGTGGGACCTTTGCAACGAAACCAGCTTCATCCTTGAGGCCGCCGTCGCCTATCAGGACAGCGGCGCCATCATGACCGAGGGCTGGTACCGCATCCGCCCCGGCGAATGCGTGGAAGGCGGGCCGGAGGACGTCATCGGCCCGCGCTTTGTCTATGCCCGTTCGGCGCTGGCCCATCGCGGCGGCCGGCGCGAATGGCAGGGTCTGGAGGCGCTGTGCGCCGATAGCGGCGATTTCCTGCTGCCGGGCGACGCCAATTGCGAGGCGGAGGGGCTGGAAACCCTGTTCTTCAACGCCGTCAGCCCCGCCGCCGAGGATTCCACCTTCGTCGAGCCCGCAGATTATGGCGACAAGGCGGAGCTGGCGGGCTTCCAGCGGCTGGCCGGGGATGCGGGCGGCGATTTGAGCATGGAATCGCTTTCCGAGAGCCGCGCCGTGCGCGCCGCGGAAACCGTGCTGGCCAATGAGAAGGGCGCGCGTCCGGAGGACCGCGCCGCCTGGATGGACTGGCTGGAAACCGTTGCCCGCGAACAGCGCGAGGCGGAAGGCCTCAGCATCTGCAATCAGGCGGACCGGACCATCTGGACCGCCTATGGGCGCGAGGACGAGGATACGGGCCGTTCGCGCGGCTGGTGGTCCATCGCCCCCCGGGCCTGCGCCAAGGTGCTGGGCGAGCCGCTGCAGGCCGCCGGCAAGTATTTCATCTATGCCGGCCTTCCCGCGGACGACCCGGCGGCTGACGACCACATGCTGCTGTCCGCGACCGAGGCTTTCTGCCTGGCCCCCACCCGGTTTTCCATCAATGGCCGGGAGGAGTGCTCCGACCGCGGCTATGACGAGGGCCGCTTCATGCGCGTCGCCACGGGCGAAGACCGCGGCGTGACCATCACGCTTGGCCCCGGCGATTTCGAAGGCGCGGAGGAGCCGGAAGACCGCCCGGCGCTGCGCCGGTGAGCGCCCCCGATTTCAGCCATGTCGAGGCTTGGGTCTTCGATCTCGACAACACCCTCTATCCCAGCGAATGCGATCTGTTCGCCCAGATCGACGTGCGCATGCGCGACTGGGTGGCAGATTTCCTGAAAGTTTCGCCGGACGAGGCGCGCATTATCCAGAAGCGTTATTACGCCGATCACGGCACAACGCTGAAGGGCCTGATGGCCGTGCACGGCGCCGATCCGGGGCCGTACCTGGACTATGTGCACGAGATCGAGCTGGACGTGCTGGAGCATGACGCCCTGCTGGCCGAGCGCATCGCCGCGCTGCCCGGCGCGCGCGTCGTGTTCACCAACGGCTCGGTCCGCCATGCCGAACGCGTGCTGGAGAAGCGCGGTCTGGCCGATCTCTTCGACGCCATTTTCGACATTCAGGCCGCCGGTTTCGAGCCTAAACCCGCCCGCATCGCGTTCGACCGCATGGCGAAGGCCACCGGCGTAGCGCCGCGGCGCGCGGCGATGTTCGAGGATCTGGCCCGCAATCTGGAGCCCGCCGCCGAACTCGGCTTCACCACCGTTCTGGTGACTACGGGTAAGGACTGGAGCCATGAGCCGGAGGGCGCGCGCCCCGCCGCCGCGGGCGAGGCGCCGGACTTCGTCGACCACGTCACCGACGACCTGACTGCGTTTCTGGGCGATCTGAAGGTCAGGAAGGCGGCTTGACCGTTCGGCCCCCCTCGGCCAAACCCGCATCCATGACGCTCGACGACATCAAACCCGTAATCGAAGACGCCTGGGAACAGCGTTCGGACCTGAAACCGAACCAGCCCGGCGAAATCCCGACCGCCGTCAATTTCGCGCTCGCGCGCCTGGATTCGGGGGAGGCGCGCGTCGCCGAACCGGACGGGCAGGGCGGCTGGACCGTCAATGAATGGCTGAAGAAAGCCGTGCTGCTCAGCTTCCGCCTTTCGCCGATGCGCGTGATCAATGGCGGCGCGGGCGGCGGCGTCTGGTGGGACAAGGTCCCCTCCAAGTTCGAGACATGGGACGAGGCGCAGTTCAAGCACGCCGGCTTCCGCGCCGTGCCGGGCGCCATCGTGCGCCGCGGCGCGCATATCGCGCCGAACTGCGTGCTGATGCCCAGCTTCGTGAATATCGGCGCCTATGTGGATGAAGGCGCGATGATCGACACCTGGGCCAGCGTCGGCTCCTGCGCCCAGATCGGGAAGGGCGTGCATCTGTCCGGCGGGGCCGGCATCGGCGGCGTGCTGGAGCCGCTGCAGGCCTCCCCCACGATTATCGAGGACAATGTCTTCATCGGCGCCCGCTCGGAGGTCGCCGAAGGCGTGATTGTCCGCAAGGGCGCGGTGCTCTCCATGGGCGTCTTCATCAGCGCCTCCACGAAGATCGTCGACCGCGAGTCGGGCGAGATCTATCGCGGCGAGGTGCCGGAATATTCCGTCGTCGTGCCGGGCAGCCTGCCGGGCAAGGATGGCGGCCCGTCGCTCTCCTGCGCGGTTATCGTCAAGCGCGCCGACGAACAGACCCGCGCCAAGACTTCCGTGAACGAGCTGCTGCGCTCCTAATCGTAAGGCGTCCCGTCCTTGCGCGTGTAGCCGCCGGTTCCGCTATAGCGGCCGGGTTTGAACTTCATGTCGATGTCGGAATATTCGCCGTGATCGCTGTCATCGCGCGACCCGACGATCAGCAGGACGGCGTCGCGGTCCGACAGGTTCTTCAGGACATGGCCGTTCCGGACGCCCCCTGCCCATCCCGCGCAGTCGCCGGCTTTCAGAACCTGCTCGCCGTCATCCTCGACCAGCGTCACCTCGCCCTCCAGCACATAGGCGAACTCGTCTTCCTTCGCGTGCCAGTGGCGCTGGCTGGACCATACGCCGGGCTTCAGCGTGACCAGATTCACCCCGAACTGGGTCAGGTCCGCCGCCGCACCCAGCCGCACCCATTCCCGCCCCAGGCACGGTTCGTTGAAGGGCGCGGGATAGGTGGAGCCGCCGCCCGCGGGCGCTTTATCCAGGTCGATTTTGGGCATGAAGTCGCTCCCTTGCCGGCGGAAACCGCGATATGCACTGCAACAACGCGCCCGCATCATTTGAAACGCGGGGCGCGGGACGCCTATACCAGAGCCCGTGACCGATATGACACCCGAAATTCGCGACGCCCTCAAATCCGCCCTCGGCCCGAAAGGCTGGACGGAGGACCCGTCAGAGATCGCCCCCTATATCGAGGACTGGCGCGGCCGCTATCAGGGCGAAACCCCGATCATGCTGACCCCCGGCTCGACCGATGAGGTCGCGGCGGCGGTGAAAATCTGCGCGGAAAGCGGCGTCGCCATCACCCCGCAGGGCGGCAATACCGGCCTTGTCGGCGGCTCCACGCCGAAGGGGGAGGTTCTGCTGTCCCTGCGCCGGATGAACGCCATCCGCGAAACCGACCCGCTGAACGACGCCATCACGGTGGAGGCCGGCTGCGTGCTGACCGCCGTGCAGGACGCCGCCGAAGAGGCGGACCGGCTGTTCCCCTTGAGCCTTGGGGCGGAGGGCACGGCGACCATTGGCGGGCTGATTTCCACGAACGCCGGCGGCGTCGCCGTGCTGCGTTACGGCATGATGCGCGATCTGGTGCTGGGGATAGAGGCGGTGCTGCCCGACGGGCGCATCTGGAACGGCCTGCGCGCCCTGCGCAAGGATAATACCGGCTATGACCTGAAGCAGCTTTTCATCGGGGCGGAGGGCACGCTGGGCGTGGTTACCGCCGCCACGCTGAAAGTCTACCCGCGCCCCGCCGCCCGCGCCGTCGCCTTTGCGGGCGTGGGAAGCATAGGGGACGCGGTGAAGCTGCTGGGCATGGCCAAGAAGGCCTCGGGCGGCGCGGTCACGGGTTTCGAGCTGGTGCCCCGCAACGGCGTGGAGCTGGTGCTTCAGAAGATCGACGGCACGCGCGACCCCTTAAGCGAGCCGCATCCCTGGTATTGCCTTGTCGAGATGAGCTTCGGCCGCAAGGAAGGCGCGGAAGAGACCATGGAGGCGGCGCTGGCCGAGGCGTTCGAGGCGAGCGTGGTGCAGGACGCCGCCATCGCCAAGAACGAGACCGAAGCGCAGGATTTCTGGCGCATCCGCGAAACCCTGCCCGAAGCCGAGAAGGTGGAGGGCGGCTCCATCAAGCACGACATTTCCTCCGCCGTCTCCCTGATGCCGGAGCTTTATGAGCGCGCCGCCGAAAAGGTGAGGGCGGTCACGCCGGACGCCCGCCTGATCGTGTTCGGCCATGTCGGCGACGGCAACCTGCACTTCAATGTCCGCCCGCCGGAGGGCGAGGACGACAAGGCCTTCTTCGAGGAATATGGCGAGACGGTCCGCGCCGCCGTGCATGAAGCGGTGGGCGAGCTGAACGGCTCCATCTCCGCCGAGCATGGCATCGGCGTGATGAAGCGGGACGAGCTGCCCGCGCGCAAATCGCCGGTGGAGATGGACATGCTGCGCGCCGTGAAACGGTCTCTGGACCCGAAGAACATCATGAATCCGCGCGTCATGCTGACCGATTAGGCGGTCCGGTTTCACAATTCCCGCGCCCGCCCTATCTGGATGGGTGTTCAGAATCGGTCCGCAGATTGTAAGAAAAGACGCATGATCATTCTTCTCTCCCCCGCCAAGTCGCTCGATTTCTCCGCCCATGGCCTGAAAGTGAAGGCTTCGAAGCCGCCCTTTCCCGACCGCACGGCGCAAATCGCCAAGGCGGCGTCGAAGCTGACGCGCCCGAAGATCAAGAAGCTGATGAACCTGTCGGACGATCTGGCCGACCTGAACTATCAGCGTTTCCAGAGTTTCGAGGCGGACCGCGACGCCAATGCGCCCGCCGCCCTGACCTTCGCGGGCGACGTCTATCGCGGCCTTGATGCGCGGTCGCTGAACGCGGACGACATGACATGGGCGCAGGACCATGTGCGCATCCTGTCGGGGCTCTACGGCCTGCTGCGTCCGCTGGACGGCATTCAGCCCTACCGGCTGGAGATGGGCACGAAGCTGAAAATCGGCCGCAAGGCGAACCTCTATGAGTTCTGGGGCTCCGATATCGCCAAGGCGGTGAACGACGCCGCGAAAGACGACGTGATCGTGAACCTCGCCTCCAATGAATATTTCAAATCGGTGGACCGCAAGGCGTTGAAGGGCCGCGTCATCACGCCGGTCTTCAAGGAAATCACGGACAAGGGCGACCCCCGCGTCATGGCGTTCTATGCCAAGTATGCGCGCGGGGCGATGACCCGCTGGATCATCGAAAACCGTATCGACGACACGGCCTCCCTGACCAATTTCAAGGGCGAGGGCTACGCCTATGACAAGGCGCTCTCCAGCGATGACGAATGGGTGTTCACCCGGCCCAAGCCCGCGCCGAAGAACGGCTAGGGCAAGGCCCGCCCGCGCTCCACGCAGTCTTCAGGCGGAATGCCCGGCAAGCCGATCGCCAGATCGGCGCGGGCGGTGCGGTAGCGCGCGGTGCGCACGTTCTCTTCCCAGCGAATCTGGCCGGAATTGCGCAACGCCTGCTTCGCTTCCTCTTCCAGCCGCGCCGCCAGGGCGTCCGTCTCGCTGACGCCCGCGTCCAGCCATTTCTCCACTTCGCCGCGTTCGCGCGCCGCGATCATCAAACCGGCGCAGTAATACAGGTCATCGGCGGCGGTACGGCTGGGCGGTTTTTCGACCAGCCTGCCGTTCTCGTCGACCGCCGGGCCGCAAGCGGTCAGCAGGGCGAGGGCGGCCAGAAACGCTGTGCTCCATAATCTCATGGCAAATTCCTGCGGCGTCTTGAACCGCGGCGGTTTCGCATGGCGGCAATCTCGGTCATAGAGTAAGCCGCGCCGCACGGTTCAGGAATAACAAGGAGGCACATCGCCCATGTCAGCGTCCAGAAGTCTCGACGGCCAGACGGCCCTGATCACCGGATCGACCAGCGGCATCGGCCTCCAATTCGCGAAAGGCCTCGCCGAGTCGGGCGCGAACATTGTCCTGAACGGCCTTGGCGATGAAGCGGAAATCGAGAAGACGCGCGCGGAGCTTGCCAGCGAATGCGGCGTCGAGGTCCGCTATCACCCGGCCAATATGCTGGAGGCGGACGAGATCGCCGACATGGTCGCGTTCGCGAAATCGGAATTCGGGCGGCTGGACATCCTCGTCTGCAATGCCGGCATCCAGCATGTCGAGAAGATCGAGGATTTCCCGAAGGAGAAATGGGACGCGATCATCGCGATCAATCTGTCTTCCGCCTTCCACGCCATCAAGCACGCCATGCCGGTGATGAAGGCGCAGGGCCGGGGCCGGATCGTGAACCTGGCCAGCGTACACGGCCTGATCTCCTCGCCCTTCAAGTCCGCCTATGTCGCCGCCAAACACGGCATGGTCGGCCTGACCAAGACCGTGGCGCAGGAAGGCGGGGAGTTCGGGATCACCTGCAACGCCATCTGCCCCGGCTATGTAAAGACGCCGCTGGTCGAGGCGCAGATTCCGGACCAGGCCAAAAGCCGGGGGATCAGCGAGGAGGAGGTCGTCGAGAAAGTCTTCCTCGCCGACACCTTCACCAAGAAATTCACCGACTATGACCAGCTGGTTGGCCTGTTGCGCTATCTCGTCTCGGATGCGGGCGCGTCCACCACCGGCGTGGCGATTCCCGTCGATGGCGGCTGGCTGACGCACTAGGCCGGTGGCGGCGAACGGCCCCAGACCCGTCTGCCTCGCCCTGCAGGGCGGCGGCGCGCACGGAGCTTTCACCTGGGGCGTTCTGGACAAGCTGGCCGAGGATGGCCGCCTTGGCGTCGCCGCCATGTCGGCGACCAGCGCCGGCGCGGTCAATGCGGCGGCCTGGGCCAGCGGCTATCATGCCGAAGGGGCGGAGGGGGCGCGGGAGCGTATGCGCCGCGTCTGGGGGCAGATCGCCAGCACCTCCAACGTCTTCGCCCCCAACACCATGGGCGGGCCGTTCCAGCGCATGATGTTTGGCTGGATGGACGCCTTCACGCGCCTGACCAGCCCGTACAATCTCAATCCGCTGGGCCTGAACCCGCTGCGCGACATTCTGGAGGAAACGCTGGACGTGGAAGGCGCGCGGGCCTGCGCGGACCTGAAACTCTTCATCGCCGCCACCAATGTCAGCACCGGCAAGGCGCGCATCTTCCGCAAGGACGAACTGACGGTGGACGCCATCCTTGCCTCCGCCTGCCTGCCCTTCCTGTTTCAGGCGGTGGAGATTGACGGGGAGCATTACTGGGATGGCGGCTATACGGCGAACCCGGCGCTGTGGCCGTTCTTCTACGAAGACACGCCCAGCGACATCGTCATCGTCCATATCAACCCGATGAACCGGAATGAGGGACCGCCCACCACCGCCGCCGACATCGTCAACCGCGTCAACGAGATCACCTTCAACACCTCGCTCCAGGCGGAGCTGCGCGCCATAGATTTCGTGAAGAAGCTGCGCCGGGAGAAATGGCTCTCCGGCGACGTGGATAAGCGCTATCGCGACATGCGCATCCATTCCATCCGCGCGGACGCGGCGCTGTCCGGTCTGGGCGCGGACACCAAGTACCGCACCGACCGCGGCTTTATCGAGGATCTGTTCGCCCGCGGCCGCGACACCGCCGCGCACTGGCTGGACGAGTGTTTCGACCGTATCGGCAAGGAATCCAGCATCGATATCCGCTCGGAATATCTCGACCGCTGAACGCGGGCTTTCAGAAATCCTCCATGTCCGGAATGCGTCCGAAGGCGATCTTGGCGCCGGCATAGCCGCCCGGCGGTTCGGCGCGCGGACCGACGCTGAGAACACAGCTCTGATACCGCTTGTTCAGCTTGTCCATCGCCCCGGTCGCCGCCTCCCAGCGATGCCGCTGGCTGCGCGCCTCCGGCGGTTCGAACAGGTTTTCGATCCGCGCGTCGGCCGGGATGATCCGGTGCAGCATGACATGCACCTTCTTGATCCGCCGCGTCCGGTGCGGCCCCAGCGCCTCGGCGAACAGCCCGTCCAGCGCCCGCAACACGCTGTGATCGTCGGAGGCGGCGTCGAAATGCGCGTCCGCGCCCCAGCGTCCGGCTTCCTCGTCCTCCCATGTCAGGGACAGGCTCAGGGAGCGTGCGTAATAGCCCGCCCGGCGCATCCGCCGCGCCGCCTTGGCCGCCAGCAGCCGCGCGCAGGCCCGCGCCCGGCCCGGCCCGCGCCAGTCGGGCGTCAGGATGCGGCCATGGCCGAACATCATGCGCTGGGTGTCGGGAATTTCCACGTCGAACCCGCGCAGCTGCGCCCAGAAGCGTTCGCCGTTCACCGATCCCCACAGCGCCCGCGCATGCTTGGGCGAGAGGTTCCAGAGCGCCTCCACGCTGTCCACGCCGGCCGCCAGAAGCCGGCGCTGCATGCTTTTCGCGATGCCCGGAAGATCGGTCAGCTGCAGCGAGAATAACGGCCCCGGCAGATCCTGCGCCCGCAATATGACCAGACCGTCCGGCTTGTTCATCTCCGCGGCCACTTTCGCCAGGAACTGATTGGTGGAAAACCCGATGGAGCAAGTGACCGCCGGGCCGATATCGGCGGCCAGCCGCGCCTTCAGCGTGGCGGCCAGCCGTTCCGGCTCCCGCCGCTCCCAGCCCAGCAACGCGCACTCCACCTCGTCCACCGACCACACTTTCCGGATCGGCAGGATGGCGCCCACGCTGGCCAGAATGGCGTTGTGGACCATCACATAGCGGTCATGCCGCGCCGTGCGCAGCGCGATCCCGGGGCAGAGCTGGCGCGCCTCCCGCACGGAAACGCCGCGCGTGGCGCCCGCCGCCTTCGCTTCCTTGCTGGCCGCGATCAGGCTGGTGCCGTCCGTGTCCAGCGGGATCACGCCCACGGGGCGCCCGCGCAGGGCCGGATCGTCCTGCTGTTCGACGCTCGCAAAGAAGCTGTCGAAATCCATGTAGAGCCGTTCGAGCTGATCGGGCAGGCGCATGACAAATCCTCCGTCATGCAGAACAAAACAGGAACGAAAATGAGTCAAGCGATATGCGCCTTCCCGCTTGGACGCGGGGCGGCGGACGGGCTATATCTCGGGGGAAATCCAATCCATCCTTTGTTCGGGGGCTCTCATGGCCGCGATTTACGCCATCCTTCTCTTTGTTGCCGTTTTCGCAGTTCTCAACGTGATCCAGTCCGGCCGCATCGACTGATCGAACGGCGTCCGCCGGCATGTCTCTTCCCATCCTTTTCGCGCTGTTGCTGGGCGGTTTCGTCCTGCTTCTGGTCACGGCGGACTACCTGATCCGCGGCGCCGCGGCGCTGGCCCGGAAATGGGGCGTGCCCAAACTGCTGGTCGGCCTGACCATTGTCGCCTTCGGCACCTCGGCGCCGGAGCTGGCGGTCAGCGTGGACGCGGTGCTGGAGGGACAGCCGGACGTCGCACTCGCCAATATCATTGGCTCCAACATCGCCAATGTCCTGCTGATCCTGGGCGTGCCGGCGCTGATCTTCGGGGCTATCGGCGTCACCACGCCGGGCCTGCGGCGCAACGCCATCGTGGCTTTCGCCGCCACCGTTCTGCTGATCGGGCTCAGCTGGGACGGGCTGGTCATTCTCCGGGATGGGCTGATCCTGCTCGCCGTCCTGATCCTGTATCTGCTGTGGCTCTATCGCGACGCCCGCAAGCCGGAAATCGCCGACCCGCAGATCGCGGAACTGACCGATTTCGAGGAAATGGAGGCGATGCCCCATTCCTGGCTGCGTATCGCCGGGATGATCCTGATCGGCGTTATCGGCCTGCCGCTGGGCGGGGTGATGATCGTGAAGGGCGGCATGGGCGTGGCTTATGCGGCCGGCGTTCCGCCCGCCGTTGTCGGCCTGACCCTATTTGCGCTCGGCACCTCCCTGCCGGAGCTGGCGGCCAGCGTCATCAGCGCCGCGCGCGGCCATGCGGAGGTCGCCATCGGCAATGTCCTCGGCTCCAATTTGTTCAATATTCTGGCGGTCGGCGGGATCGCCTCGATGGTTGGCGATATCCCGGTGACCCAGCAATTCTTCACCGTAGAGTTCTGGCTGATGCTGGGGACCACCGGGCTTCTGGCGCTGCTGATCTTCATGCGCACGAAGCTCAACCGCTTTATCGGTTTTGCCATGCTGGCGGGCTATGCGGGCTATATCTACTGGCTGGCCCGCTTGACTTTGGGCTGATTTCCGCGCGAAACGGCGCGCTTCGCACATCGTTATCAGCTGTTCGCGCCACCAGCCATGACCCAAAAGCGCATAGAAATCTCAAAGGATTTCAAGTTCGAGGCCGCTCACTATTTCGAGCACAAGCCCGACGGCCATCCTTTCAAGAACCTGCACGGCCATTCCTTCGAAGGCTCGGTGACTCTCTCCGGCCCGCTGAAGGACGATTCCGGCTGGGTGAAGGATTTCTGGAAGATCGAGGAAACCGTCGGCGCCGTGGTCTCGAAACTCGACCACACCCTTCTCAATGACGTCGAGGGACTGGACCGCGTCTCGCTGGAAGCAATCGCGGCTTGGGTCTTCGACCGTCTGGAGAACGACCTGCCAGGCCTTGTCGCGGTGGAAATCCGCCGCCCGTCCTGCGGCGAACGGGCGGTGGTGAAGCTCGGCTAGCCCCTAGACCTGCGGCGCGTCTTCCCAGCGGCCGCCGGCTTCGGCGTATTCCTGCGTGCCTTCCTGATAGACCGTGTCGCCGTCCCGCGTCTCGCTGGCCGGGATGTCTTCCATCTGCTTGATGCGCTCATAGATCGGCGCGAAGTCCTGCCCCGTGGTCTCGTCCAGCAATTGCTTGAACGAATCGATCACGAAATAGGTCTGCTGGAAGTCGTCATAGCGGTATTCCGTCTTCATGATGCGTGGAATGTCGAACGCGATGCGGTTCGGGCTGCGCGCCTCCAGAGAGAAGACGGATTCGGCGTAGGAAGAGACGATGCCCGCGCCATAGATCTTCATGTCGCCCGGCTTGCCGATCAGGCCGAACTCCACCGTGTACCAGTAGAGCCGCGTGATGTTCTCCAGCGTGCCGAACTCCATGGCGCGCAGGCCGCCGCGGCCATAGGCGGCCATGTAGTCGCCAAACTCCGGCAGGGCCAGCAGCGGCGCATGGCCGAACACGTCATGGAAGATGTCCGGCTCCTGCAGATAATCCATCTCTTCCGGCTTGCGGATGAAACGGCCCACGGGGAAGCGGCGATTGGCCAGGTGGGTGAAGAACGGCTCGTCCGGGATCAGGCCGGGCACCGGCACCAGATTCCACCCGGTCAGCGCCTCCAGCTTGGGGTTCAGCTCCCGGAAATCGGGGATGCCGCCCTTGTCGATGCCAAGCTGTTTCAGCCCGTCATAGAACTCGTCGCAGGCGCGACCGCCCAGCATGCCGGTCTGGCGCTTGTAGAGCTTCTCCCACATCTCGTGCTCGCCGGACGTGTACTCGTCCCAGCACTGATCGATGGAATAGTCGTCATTGACCTTTCCCTGCTCGACCTGGCGCTGGACGACGGGATCGGATGTCGGAACGCGGAGTTCAACCATGCGGGATCTCCTTTAAAGGGCGTGAAAATTCTTATCGGCGCGAATCTACGCGGCATGTATGGACGATAAAAGGCCGCGCGGGCAGCTTTCGCCTGCGCTTGAACCGCGCGGCGCAAGCCCGTAAGCACGCTTCTTTCGCGCATTCTTGTCAGGAACAACACCTCGCCCATGGCTCAAGTTTCCATCCAGATACAGGCGCTGAAGATTGTCGCCTCCATTGGCGTCTGGGCGCGGGAGCGCACGACCCCCCAGCCGATAGAGATCGACATTACCGCCTGGCTGAACGCCGCGCCGCAGCATGACAAGCTGGAGGAGACCGCCAGCTATGACGATATCGCCAAGGCCGCGCAGATGGTGGCCGACCGCCGCCATCACGACCTGATAGAGACGCTGGCCGTGGATATCTGCAAGGAAGTCGTGGCGATGGGGGCGGTGGAAAGCGCCGAAGTGCGCGTCACCAAGATCCCGCAAACCGTCAACGCCGAAGCCCTGACGGCGACCGCCAAGCTCTAGTCTTCGTCCCCGACCAGATAGGATACGTCCCGCTGGCGCTGCGACAGGTGTTCGCCGCCATCGATGGTGATGACCTGTCCGGTCATGGAGGGCGTGGCCAGGATGAACTCGATCGCCCGCACGTGATCTTCCGGCTCTGCGCCGCCCTGCATCGGGTTCATGCGGTGCGCCTTCTCGAACTGCGCGTCGCTCTGGCCCGGCGCGGGCAGGGTCAGGCCCGGCGCGATGGCGTTCACCCGCACCGCCGGGGCCAGCGACATCGCCATCGTCTTGGTCGCGCCCAGCAGGGCGTATTTGGACAGCGTATAGCTGAAATGATCCGGGTTCAGGGCGAACAGCTTCTGGTCCAGCAGATTGATCACGCAGCCCGAGGCGCGCTGCGTGTGCGCTTTCGCCATTTCGCTGGCCAGCAGCACCGGCGCCATCAAATTCACTTTCAGATGCGTCAGGAACTGGTCCGGCGCCACGTCCTGCGGCGTGTCGGCCTCGAAAACAGAGGCGTTATTGATAAGCGCGTGGACAATCCCGATATCGGAGATGAAGGCGCGCGCAGCCTCGACATCCTCGAGGTCGAATCCGGCCAGATCGGCATGTCCCCCCGCATCCCTGATCTCGTCCCGGACCGCGCGCGCCGCTTCGTCCGAACTGTTGTAGTGAACGATCACCCGCCACCCGGCGCGGCCAAGACCAAGTGCGATCGCCCGCCCGATACGCTTGCCAGCGCCGGTAACCAGAGCGACTTTGTCTGCCATGAGCGGCGCCCCTGAATCCGAAAACAAAGATCGCGCGGGTGATGACGCAAAGACGCCGCGCACGCAAGCGCGTGGCCCCGGCGTCATCGCCGACTATGTGCGCCGCCTGCCGGGAAAACCGGGCGTTTACCGCATGCTGTCGGAGACCGGCGACGTCCTCTATGTCGGCAAGGCGCACAATCTGAAAAAGCGCGTGTCCAGCTACACCAAATATGCCGGACACTCGAACCGCATCTCCCGCATGATCCACGAAACCGCCTCCATGGAATTCGTCGTTACGGCGACGGAGACCGAGGCGCTGCTCCTCGAAGCAAACCTCATCAAGCGCTACCGGCCGCGCTACAACGTGCTGCTGCGGGACGACAAATCCTTCCCTTACATCCTCGTGCGCCGCGACCATGAAGCGCCGCAAATCCTCAAGCATCGCGGATCGCGCAAGAAACAGGGCGACTATTACGGCCCGTTCGCCAGCGCCGGCGCGGTCAATCGCACGCTGGACATTCTGCAGAAGGCCTTCCTGCTGCGCACCTGTTCGGACAGCGTCTATGACAGTCGTTCGCGGCCCTGCATGCTGCACCAGATCAAGCGCTGTTCCGGCCCCTGCACGGGGGAGATCAGCGAGGCCGACTACAACAAGCTGGTCGAGCAGGCGAACGACTTTCTGAGCGGAAAGTCGGTGGAGCTGGTCGCCGAGCTTCAGAAGAAGATGGCCGCCGCCGCCGAGGACATGAATTACGAGCAGGCCGCCCAGTATCGCGACCGCATCCGCGCCCTGTCCGCCGTCACGGAAACCCAGGGCATCAATCCGCAGGGGATCGAGGAAGCGGACGTCATCGCCCTGGCCATGGAAGGCGGGCAGTCCTGCGTTCAGGTCTTCTTTTTCCGCGCCGGGCAGAACTGGGGCACGCGCTCCTATTTCCCGCGCCATGACAATGATGCGGAGGCGGGCGAGGTTCTGGGGGCCTTCCTGGCGCAATTCTATGACGACAAGCCGGCCCCGCGCCTGGTCCTGGTCAATCACGATTTCGAGGAACGCGGCCTGCTGTCCGAGGCGCTGACGGTGCGGTCCGAGCGCAAGGTGGAAATCCGTCCCGCCCGACGCGGCGAGAAGGCCAGCGTTCTGGGGCAGGCGGAGAACAATGCGCGCGAGGCGCTGGTCCGCAAGATGGCCGAGACCTCGACGCAGGAGAAATTGCTGCGCGGCGTGGCTGAGGCCTTCGATCTGGACGCGCCGCCCAAGCGGATCGAGGTTTACGACAACTCCCACATCATGGGCACGAATGCGCTGGGCGCGATGATCGTCGCCGGGCCGGAAGGTTTCGAGAAAAGCCAGTACCGCAAGTTCAACATCAAGTGGGACGAGACCGAGCCGGGCGACGATTACGCCATGATGCAGGAAGTCCTGACCCGCCGCTTTTCCCGCCTGATGAAGGATGAAGAGAAGGGCTCGGGCAACCGCCCGGACCTTGTCCTGATCGATGGCGGCCGCGGCCAGCTGTCCTCCGTGACAGAGGTGATGGACGAGCTGGGCCTGGCCGACATCCCGCTGGTCGCCATCGCCAAGGGGCCGGACCGCGACGCGGGGCGGGAGACTTTCTTCATGCGCGGCCGCCCGGCGATGAAGCTCGAACCCGGCAGCCCGGTGCTCTATTATCTCCAGCGCCTGCGGGACGAATCCCACCGTTTCGTGATCGGTGGCCACCGCGCCCGGCGCAAATCGGCCGCCAGCCAGAACCCGCTGGACGAAATTCCCGGCGTTGGCGCGTCGCGCAAGAAGGCGCTGCTGGCGCAATTCGGTTCGGCCCGCGGGGTCAGCCGCGCCGCGCTGGCGGATCTTGAGAAGACCCCGGGCGTTTCAACCGCGCTCGCCCGCAAGATTTATGACTGGTTCCGCGAATAAAGGACCGCCTTTTGACCTCGCTTCCCAATATTCTGACGCTTGGCCGCGTGGCGCTCGCCCCGCTGGTCGCCGCCCTCATCATCGCCGGCTTGCCGGCCGCCGCCGTGTCGCTTTTCATCCTGGCGGCGCTTCTGGATCTTCTGGACGGGAAAATCGCCCGCGCCATGAAGACCGAATCCGCCTTCGGCGCGGCGCTGGACCCCATCGCCGACAAGATCCTGGTCGCGCTGGTGCTGCTGGCGCTGGCCGGCTCCGGGATGCTGCAAACCTGGCACCTGATCCCCGCCGGCATGATTCTGCTGCGCGATATCCTGATTTCCGGCGTGCGCGAATACGCCGCCAGGGCGGGCGTTTCGCTTGCCGTCACCGGGCTGGCCAAATGGAAAACCACGGCGGAGTTCGTGGCGCTGGCCTTGTTGATCGTCTCGCCCATTGATGGCGGCGGCGGGCTCTATATGGGCGGCCTCGCCGCGCTGTGGCTCGCCGGGGCGTTGTCGGCCTATACCGGCGCGCAATATCTTCTCTCCATGAGGAAAGCCGGATGAACCAGGACAGCCGGGAAGACGCCCGCAAGGGCTCGCACCTCCTTGTCGTCGATGATGACGACCGCATCCGGTCGCTTCTGAAGGATTATCTCGGCAATAACGGCTACCGCGTCTCCACCGCCGCCAACGCGGCGCGCGCGCGGTCCCTGATGCTCAGCCTCGATTTCGACCTGCTGATCCTCGACGTCATGATGCCGGGGGAGGACGGGTTCTCGCTGACCAAGGGCGTGCGGGAGAAATCCCACGTGCCGATCCTGCTGCTGACCGCGCGCGGCGAATCCAACGACCGGATCGAGGGGCTGACCGCCGGCGCCGACGACTATCTCGCCAAGCCGTTCGAGCCGGAGGAGCTGCTGCTGCGCATCGACGCCATATTGCGCCGCGCCCAGCCCGCGCCGAAGCCGGAAACCGTGCGCTTTGGCGATTTTCGTTACGCGTTGGAATCGCTGGAGCTGGCGCGGGAGGATGGCGAGGACTCGGTGCGCCTGACTCAAGGGGAGGCGGCGCTGCTGACCGCGCTGGCCGCCAATCCCGGCAAGCCGATGGAGCGCGAGGCGCTGGCCGCCCGCACCGGCGCGGGTTCGGGCCGCGCCGTTGACGTGCAGGTCGCCCGCCTGCGCCGAAAGATCGAAGCCGACCCCCGCGCCGCCCTGCACCTGCAGACCGTCCGCGGCGCCGGCTACAAGCTGATCGCCGAGGCGGAAGAAGAGGGCGGTTGAGCTACAGCTTCAGCCGCCCGTGGGTCAGGTCGGAGTAATCCTGCGCCAGATCGCGGATCAGCTGGCCGACCTCGAACTCCACGCCCGCCATTTCCCGCACCGGGGTAATCTCCACCGCGGTGCCGGTGACGAAACAGCCCTGAAAATCAGACAATTCCTCCGGCCGGATATCGCGCCGGTTGACCTTGACGCCCCGCCGCTCCGCCAGCGCGATGGCCGTGGAGCGCGTGATGCCGTCCAGGATGCAGTCGCCCTTGGGCGTGTGCAGCTCGCCATCCTTCAGGAAGAAGATGTGCGATCCCGTGCATTCGGCGATCAGGCCGCGCCAGTCCAGCATCATGGCGTCGGAAAAACCTTCCCGCTCCGCCGCGTGCTTGGACAGGGTGCAGATCATGTACAGGCCCGCCGCCTTCGCCTTCACCGGGATCGTTTTCGGATCGGGCCGCCGCCAGTCGGACAGCGTCACGCGGATGCCTTTCTCCCGGTCCTTGAAATAATCCCCCCACGGCCACGCCGCGATGGCCACGCGCACGTCATCGGGGTCGGCGGTGACGCCCATCTGGTTGCTGCCGCGCCAGATGACCGGGCGCAGATAGGCCGTCTCCAGCCCGCATTTTTCCAGTGTTTCGCGCTTGGCCGCCTCGATGTCCGCGCCTCTGAACGGGACCTTCATGTCCAGCAGTTTCGCCGAATTCAGCAGCCGGTCCGTATGGGCCTGGCTCTTGAAGATTTCGCCGTCATAGGCGCGCTCGCCCTCGAACACGGACGACGCATAGTGCAGGCCGTGGCTCAGCACGTGAATCTTCGCGTCTTTCCAGTCGACGAAGGATCCGTCCATCCAGATCACGCCTTCGCGCTGGTCGAAAGGAACGACGCTCATAAACTCTCTCCGATTCCGGCTGATAAAGCGTTAGGCTAGCATCAATGAGCCCGCTCAAGAAATATCTCCCCAAGGGGCTGTACTGGCGATCCTACCTGATCATCCTGCTGCCGATCGCCATCATGCAGACTCTGGTCGTTTTCTCCTTTTTCGAGGAGCACTGGCAAGCCACCACGGCCCGCCTGTCGGAAGGCGTGGCCGGCGATGTCGCCTTCCTCGTGCGCATCCATGAAGACGCGCCGGAGGAGTTTCCACAATGGGCCGCGCGGGCGGAGGAAGCGACCCAGATTTCCGCCGTGATTTCGCGGGGCGAGGAATTGCCGGACAATGTCCGCTCCTCCTTCTTCTCCGCGCTGGACCGCGCCTTGCGCCGTGCGCTGGCCGGGCGGCTGGACCAGCCTTTCTGGTTCGACACCACGCGCTATCCCAACCATGTCGATATCCGCATTCAGGTGGATGAGGGCGTCATGCGCATCATCGCCCGGCGCGATCAGGTCTTCGCGCCCACCGGCTATATCTTTTTAGTCTGGCTGTTCGGGGCGACGGTGATCCTGGCGCTGGTCTCCATCCTGTTCATCAAGAATCAGGTCCGGCCGATCGAGCGTCTGGCCCAGGCGGCGGAGGAGTTCGGCATGGGCCGCGATCCGGAACGCTTCAAGCCCGCCGGCGCCAGCGAGGTCCGCCGCGCCGCGCTCGCCTTCATTCAGATGCGACAGCGCATCCGCCGCCATCTGGAACAGCGCACGGCGCTTCTGGCCAGCGTCAGCCACGATCTCCGCACCCCGCTCACTCGCCTGAAATTGCAGCTGGCCCTCATGCCCGAAGGCCCGGCCCGCGAAGCGGCCCGCAAGGACGTGAAGGAGATGGAAGCGATGCTGGAGGAGTATCTCTCCTTCGCCAAAGGGCAGGGGGTGGAGGACGCCGCCCCGGCCGATCTCGCCGCGCTGCTGCGTCAGGCCGCGGATGACGCAGCCCGCGGCGGCATGGATGTGGCGGTGGAGGGCAGCGACGAAGTCAGCGCGCCGGTGCGGGAGCTGGCGATCAAGCGCGCGGTCGGCAATCTCATCGCCAACGCCGCCGCCCATGCCGATACGGTCCGCCTGTCCCTGAAGGCGGGCGAGGGGGCAGTGGAAATCCTGATCGACGATGATGGTCCCGGCATCCCGCAGGACATGCGGGAGGAAGCCTTCACCCCCTTCAACCGGCTGGACCCCGCGCGCAACCAGAACCGCAACGGCGTCGGACTCGGCCTCGCCATCGCGCGCGACATTGCGCGCGGCCATGGCGGGGACCTCTATCTGGATGATTCGCCGCTGGGCGGCCTGCGCGCCGTGGTGCGCCTGCCGGTCTAGCGCCTAGCGGCCCAGCTCTTTCGCCTTGCGGGCCGCCGCGTCCACGGCGGTGCGGACCAGCCGGGGCAGGGTGTCGGTGTTCTGCGAGAGAACGTCCAGCGCCGCGGCGGTGGTGCCGCCGGGGGAGGTGACCTCCTTGCGCATATCCGCCGGGTCCTTGCCCTCGGCCTGCATGAACAGCGCCGCGCCGATCACGGTCTGCTGCGCCAGCTGGCTCGCCAGCTCCTCGGGCAGGTCCTGCGCGCGCGCCGCGCCGGCCAGCGCCTCGGCGAACAGGAAGATATAGGCCGGGCCGGAACCGGACACCGCGGTCAGCGCGTCCAGCTGGTTCTCGGTTTCCACCTCGGCGACGAAACCGCCGGGCTCCAGTACGCTGCGCGCCTTGGCTTTCTGGTCATCGGTGACATTGTCCGCGCAGACAAAGCCGCACACGCCCGCGCCGATGGCGACCGGCGTGTTGGGCATGACGCGGATCACGCCGCGCTCGCCGAACACCGCCTGCAGGGAGGCAATGGTCCGGCCCGCCGCGATGGAAAGGATCACCGCATCTTCATTGATCTTGCCGGCCACCGCGCCGCCGACCTTGTCCATCATCTGGGGCTTCACGCCCATCATGACGACATCGGCCTCGACGCCCTCGGGCCATTCGGCCTCAAGCCGCGCGCCGTGCTTTTTCACCGCGGCCTGCGTGCGCTCGCCCGGATTGGGGTCCACGACCAGAACTTCGGATCCTTCGAAACCGGCTTCCAGCCAGCGCTCCAGAAGCGCTCCGCCCATCCGGCCGGCGCCGATCAGCGCCGCGCGTACTCGTTTTGCCATTTATGCCTGACCAACTGTCTCGAACATTGCCGCGTCCGCGGCTTCCTTCGGAGACTTACCCGCCCAGATCAGGAAATTGAAGGCCGGGAAGAAACGATCCGCAGCTTCGGTGGCCGCCGCGATCATCGTGGAAACCTGCAAAGGCCCCGCATTCTGGCCGATCAACGGCAGCGTGCTGCGATACACGATCGCCTGCTCTTCTTCCCATGAATCGAAGTGGCCCAGCGGCAGGCGCTCGTTCACGCGCGCCATCAGGTCGCACAGATCCGCGCGCCGCGAAGGCGGGGTCTTGATGTCCAGGCCCAGATGAAGGTGCAGCGTCTGAACGTCCGGCCGCCACGCAAACCACAGCTGATGGTCGGACCACGCCCCGGCGATGGCGAAATGCACTTCCAGCATGTCCCGCTCATACGGGTGCTGCTCTTCCATCAGAACCTGCTCGACAATGTCCAGCGGTTCGTCGCTGGCGAATGTCTGTTCGATGGTCTGGTCCATGTCGCTTCCCCCAGCTCGGCAGGGCTCGAATCGCCCTGTAGGAGAAACGGTATGGGTCCGCCGGAGCGCGCGCAACATATTGCGCCGCTATGGCCTGTGGACACTAAGTCTAGATGTCAGTCGGTTTTCGGCTTGCGCGCCGCGGAGGCCTTGCGCGGGCTGGCTTTCTTCGCTGTGGACATTGCTTTTTCCAGCGCATCCACGCGTTCGCGCAATGCAGCGGCTTCCTCTTTCGCCTCCAGCGCGGCCAGCTTCATGGCCTCGAACTCCTCGCGGCCCACAAGGTCCATGTCCGCGATCACCCGGTCCATCTGGCCGCGCACCACGGCGCGCATTTCGTCGCCGGCGCTCTTGGCCGCTCCGGCCGCATTGGTCATCAGGTTGGCGAAATCTTCGAAAACGGGATTCTTGCTTTGCATGGGTGAAAACTACTCCCGCGCGGCGTTCCGGTCCACATGGCGCGGCGCCGCGCCTTTCGCCCCGGTCCGCTTTCCGCTAATCCCGGCCCAACACTCCGATTGCCATGGGGCGACACGCATGATCGAAGCCGGCCTGCCTTTTCCCGAGTGGCTCCAGCCCAATATTTTCACCATCGGCCCGGTGGAGCTGTTCGGCCGCGAATGGGCGTTCCCGCTGCGCTGGTACGCGCTGGCCTATATCGCCGGCCTGCTGCTGGGCTGGCGCTATGTGCTGATGCTGGTGCGGCGCGACCGGCTCTGGACGCGCGAACCCGGCGCAAAGGGCAAGTCCCCCATATCGCCTGAGGCGGTGGACGACATGTTCATCTGGGCGGTGGTCGGCGTTATCGCGGGCGGGCGGCTTGGCTATGTCCTGTTTTACGATACCAGCCTGATCTGGACGAACCCGTTACAGATCCTGATGACCTGGCAGGGCGGAATGAGTTTCCATGGCGGCCTGATCGGCGTCGGCCTCGCCATCTGGTTCTTCGCGCGCTCGCGCGGCATCGGCGTCCTGCGGCTGGCCGATCTTTTCGCCGCCGCAACGCCCATCGGCCTTTTCTTTGGCCGCATCGCGAACTTCGTGAATGGCGAACTCTGGGGCCGGCAGACCGATCTGCCCTGGGCGATCCGTTTCCCGGCGGGCGACTATGTCCCGCGCCATCCCAGCCAGCTTTACGAGGCGCTGATGGAGGGGCTGATCCTGTTCGCGGTGATCTTCGCCGCCACCTGGCGTTTCAAATCGCTCAGCCGCCCCGGCATGAATACCGGTCTGTTTCTTGTCGGCTACGGCGTCTCGCGCATCCTGCTGGAATTCGTGCGCGCGCCCGATGAACACATGCAGGCGCTCTATGACCAGTACACGTTCGGAATCACCATGGGCATGATGCTGTCTGTTCCCATGGCGCTGGCCGGGCTCTGGCTGATCCGTCTCGCGTTCAAGACGCCGGCCGCCCGCGCCACGGCATGACGGAAATCCGCGAACGCCTGATCCGGCGCATCCGCAGCGAAGGTCCGGTCTCCATCGCCGCCTATATGGCCGAGGCGCTGTTCGACCCGCGGGAGGGTTTCTACGCCACCCGTGATCCCATCGGCGCCGGGGCGGATTTCATCACCGCCCCGGAAGTCAGCCAGATGTTCGGGGAGCTGATTGGCCTGTGGTGCGTGGAAGCCTGGCGCGACATGGGCGCGCCGGACCCGTTTCACCTGATCGAGCTTGGACCGGGGCGCGGCACGATGATGAGCGACGCCCTCCGCGCCGCCCGGCTGGACGAGGGGTTCGCCAGGGCCGCCCGCGTGCATCTGGTCGAGGCCAGCCCGGCCCTCAAGAATGTGCAGGCGCAAACGCTGGCCAGCGCGCCGTTTCAGATCGGCTGGGCCGATGCGCTGGAAGATGTCCCCGCCGGCCCGTCCATCATTCTCGGCAACGAATTTCTGGACTGCCTGCCTCTGCGCCAGTTCGTGAAGCATGGCGGCGAATGGCGCGAACGCCTGATCGGTTTTGCCCCCGATACGGACGACACGCTCGCCTTTGTCCTGTCGCACGCCCCGGCCAGCGCGCTGGAAATCGAACAGATCGCCGCGCCCCTGCGCGATGCGCCGGAGGGCGCGCTGGTTGAAACCCGCCCCGGCGATGCGTCTCTTGTGGATGTCATTGCCCGGCGGTTCCACGCTGATCCGGGCCGCGCCCTGCTGATTGATTACGGTCCGGCGGACAGCGAAACCGGCGACACGTTCCAGGCGATCAAAAGTCACGAGAAAGTCGATCCGCTGACCGATCCCGGCAAGGCGGACCTGACCGCGCGCGTCGATTTCGGCGCTCTGAAGCGCGCCGCGGAAGCCGCCGGCCTTTCCGCCAGCGCGCCGGTGGAGCAGGGGGCCTGGCTCACCGCGCTCGGCATCGAACAGCGCGCCGCCGCGCTCTCCATGTCCGGCAAGGCCGATCGCGGCCTGATCGTGCGCCAGCTTCACCGCCTGACCTCTGACGACCAGATGGGAACGCTGTTCAAGGCGATGTGCCTCAGCGCGCCGGAACTTCCCTCCGCGCCCGGCTTTTGATCTTTAAGTCCGTCCCGGCAATCACTAGCGTCAGGTCCATGACCCTTATCCCCATACAGGCCGAAAACCTCAGCCGCCTGCCCGGCGTCCGCCACGCCTTCTTCACGCGTGAAGGCGGCGTCTCCGAAGGTCTCTATAAAGGTCTCAATTGCGGCGTCGGCTCCAATGACGATGTGAAGGCCGTGGCGGAGAATCGCCGCCGCGCCAGCGAATGGCTGGGCGGGACCTCCGACCGCCTGATTACGCTCTATCAGGTCCATTCCGACATCTGCCTGCGCGCCGACGAACCCTTCGCGGATCGTCCGCAGGCCGACGCCACGGCCAGCGAAACTTCCGGCCTGATCCTCGGCGTCCTCACCGCGGACTGCGCCCCGGTCCTGCTGGCGGACGCGGAAGCCGGCGTCGTAGGCGCGGCCCATGCCGGCTGGAAAGGCGCGCTGGGCGGCGTGGTGGAATCCACCGTTTCCGAAATGGTCTCGCTCGGCGCGACGCGGGAGAAGATCGCCGCCGCCGTCGGCCCCTGCATCGCTCAGCCCAGCTATGAAGTCGGTCCCGAATTCAAGGAAACCTTCCAGAAGGAAGACTGGTCCTTCGACCGCTTCTTCACGCCGGGGCAGGGCGGCCGCTTCCAGTTCGATCTCAAAAGCTTTGTCGCCGAGCGCCTCGCCCAGGCCGGCGTCGGATCGATAGAAACCGCCCCGCACGACACCTATGCGGACCCGGACCGCTTTTATTCCTATCGCCGCGTAACGCATGAGGGCGAGGGCGATTACGGCCGCATGCTGTCAGCCATCATGCTGGACCCGGCATGAAGGGCCGCGTCCTGATCATCGCCGGCTCCGATTCCGGCGGCGGCGCCGGTATTCAGGCGGACATCAAGTCCGTCACCGCGCTGGGCGGCTACGCCATGACCGCCATCACCGCCCTGACCGCCCAGAACACGAAGGGCGTGCACGGCGTTCATCCCGCCCCGCCTGATTTCGTCGCGCAGCAGATCGCCGTCACCGCGGAAGACCTCGGCGCCGACGCTATCAAGATCGGCATGCTGGGCGTGAAGGAGATCGTGGAGGCGGTGGCGGACGCGCTGGAAACCGCTGCGCTGGACGCGCCTCTCGTTCTCGATCCGGTGATGGTCGCCAAGGGCGGCCAGAGCCTGCTGGACGAGGCCGCCGTCTCCGCCATGCAGGCCCGCCTGATTCCGGGCGCATCGCTGGTCACGCCCAACGCGCCGGAGGCCGCGCGGCTGACCGGCGAGGCGGTGGAAGACCTGCACGGCCAGCGCCGCGCGGGCGAGGCCCTCTTGAAGGCCGGCGCAAAAGCCGTGCTGATCAAGGGCGGCCACATTCCCGGCGACACCATCCACGATGTTCTGATGACCCCGGCGGGCGATCACATGTTCGACGGCCCCCGAATCGACACGCGCCACACTCACGGCACGGGCTGCACGCTGGCCTCCGCCATCGCCGCGCGGCTGGCGCAGGGCGATGACCTGCCCACCGCCGTCGATGACGCCCGCGCCTATGTGCTGCGCGCGATAGAGACCGCGCCCGGTTACGGTGCCGGGGCCGGCCCGCTCAATCACGCCTGGCCCTGTTCCGGGTCCGATCTCGGGCGCGGCTAACCCAGCACCGTCGCCAGCGCCCCGGTCACCCGGTCGATATCGTCATCATTGGCGTGCAGATGCGGCGTGATACGCAGGCGCGGCCCGCGCTGGGAGATATAGACATTCTTCTCCGCCAGTTGCGGGATCAGGGTCTCCGGCGCGCCGTCCGGCAGGGCGGCGGTCAGGTAGTGGTTGGCCCGGTCCGGCGCGCCGCCGCAATCCAGCCCCGCTTCCTCCAGCGCCCGCGCCAGCGTCGCGTTGAACGCGCCCAGCGTCTCGCTCACCGCCTCCGGCGTCCACTCGGCGATCTGGCTCAGCGCCGCCTCGACCATCGGCAGGAGCTGGAAGTTCGACCGCTCGCCCATGTCGAACTTGCGCGCGCCCGGCTCGTAATCGTCGGCGTAATTCGTCAGCCCGGCGAAATCCTCCGCCCCGCGCCGCACGATCCAGTTCTCCTCCAGCGCCTGTCCGCGCCAGTGCCGTTCGGCCACATATAGCGTCCCGGTGGAGTAGGGGCCCAGCTGCCACTTGTAGCAGGCCGCCACCGCGAAATCGGGATCGACCGCCGCCGCGTCGAACGGCAGCGCCCCCAGCGATTGCGTAAGGTCCAGCGCCAGCGCCGCGTTTGCCTCGCGCGCGGCGGCGGCGATCCTCTCCAGGTCCAGCCGACCGCCATCCACCCAGTGCACCTGCGGCAGGGCCAGCACGGCGCAGCCCCGGTCCAGCGCGTTCAGCACCGCGTCGGTCCAGCTTTCATTGGCGCCGCGCGCCGCCATCCGCACATTCGCCCCGCGCGCTGCGGCCAGCTTCCGCCAGACATAGATGTTGGAGGGAAACTGGTCGGCCAGCGTCAGGATCGTCTGCCCCTTCTCCACGGGCAGGTTCCGCGCCGCCGTGGCGAGGCCATAGGAAGCGGCGGGGACCAGCGCCACGTGATCGGCGCTCGCCCCCCACAGCTTCGCGGCCAGCCCCCGCACCCGCTCGCTGGTGGAGAAAAAGTCCGGCGGCGTGGTCTTCCACGGCGCGGCCCGGCTCTCCAGCCCTTCGCGCCCCGCCTTCGCCGCCGCGCTTAGCAGCGGCCCCATATAGGCGGCATTGAAATAGGCGACATCGCCCGGAACCTCGAAAACATGACGCTGATTGGAAAGCATGACGCCTCGCCTCTGCCGGAATTTGTGCTGCACCGCGTCAATCATGGTTGACCCGCGCAACTGCCTCGGTAAGCCTTTCCGCCATGACGAACAATCCAAAGCCGACCGTCAAACCCGAAGATCCGCGCTTCTCGCCCGGCCCCACGCGCAAGCCGAAGGGCTGGACCCTGTCGAAGCTGGAAAACGCCGCGCTGGGCCGCAATCACCGCTCGGCCCCGGCCAAGGCCAAGCTCAAGCGCGCCATCGACCGCACGCGCGAGGTGCTGCAGGTGCCGGACACGCACCGCATCGCCATCGTCCCCGGCTCCGACACCGGCGCGGTGGAGCTGGCCATGTGGGCCATGCTGGGGCAACGCGGCGTGGACGTCTTCGCGTGGGAGGCCTTCGGCAAGGACTGGATCACCGACGCCATTGAACAGCTGGATCTGGATGATCTGCGCACGTTCGAGGGCGAATATGGCGAGCTGCCGGACCTGTCCGCCGCGCAACCGGATCGCGACATCGTCTTCACATGGAACGGCACCACGGCCGGCGTGCGCGTGCCGGACGCGGACTGGATCAGCGCAGAGCGTGAGGGAATCACGATCTGCGACGCCACCTCCGCCGCCTTCGCCCAGCCGCTGGAGTGGGACAAGCTCGATGTCGTCACCTATTCCTGGCAGAAAGTGCTGGGCGGGGAGGCCGCGCACGGCATGCTCATCCTCTCCCCGCGCGCCGTGGAGCGGTTGGAGACCTACACGCCGCCGCGCCCGCTGCCCAAGCTGTTCCGCCTCGTGAAGGACGGCAAGCTGGACGAGTCCGTGTTCGAGGGTTCGACCATCAACACCCCTTCGCTGCTCTGCACCGAGGACTATCTTGTCGCCCTCGACTGGGCGGAAGCGCAGGGCGGCCTGAAAGCCCTGCACGCCAGGGCGACCAGCAACGCGAAGATCATCGACGACTTCATCGAGGCCAGCGACTGGTGCGTGCACCTGTGCAAGGTCACGGCGCTGCGCTCCAATACCGGCGTCTGCCTGCGTTTCGCGGACGGTTCGCTGGACCACGACGCGCTTCAGGCCGGCATGCTGAAGCGTCTGGCGGAAGAAGATGTCGCGGTGGATTGCGGCGCCTACCGTACCGCCCCGTCCGGTCTGCGCATCTGGACGGCGGCCACCGTGGACCCGGATGATCTGCACAAGCTGCTGCCTTGGCTGGACTGGGCTTATCGCGATACGGCGAAAGAACTGATGGGCGCCTGACCGGCGATTTCAACGCATACAGGTTTCCCGCGCGCGGGCGGCGGTGTATCTTCCCCCCGATTCATTTCTCGAGGGGGCTGGTCCACATGAAAACTCTGTTCTGCGCCGCCGCTGCGGCGGCCATTCTGATTGCGCCCGCCGCCGCGTCCGCGGATGAAATCCGTCTGGGCGCCGTGGCGCATGACATTGACGGGCTGGACGCCGGCGTCAGCGGCAAGGAAAGCGGCTCGGCGATCAACGTGGAATATATGTGGGATCGCTTCGACGGCCCCAACTGGCTCCTGTCTCCGCACCCCTATATCGGCGGCAATATCCATCTTGAGGGCAAGACCAGCTTCGGCGGCGCGGGCCTCAACTGGCGCGCCAATTTCACCGACAGCTTCTATGTCGATTTCGGATTCGGCCTTGTCGTCCATGACGGCGAGAAGGAAATTCCGGACGCCGAACCCGGCCTGTCGCCGGAGGAAAACGCCCGCCGTATCCGCGAGAATTCGGAGAATATCGAATTCGGCAGCCGCATCCTGTTCCGCGAACAGCTGGCCCTTGGCGTCCGCATGACCCCGACCTGGTCGGGAGAGGTGTTTTACGAGCATCTCAGCCACGGAAATATCCTCTCCGACGGCGCCAATGAGGGCCTGGACAATGTCGGCGTGCGGGTCGCCCGCCGCTTCTAACGGCTATGCGCGCTTGAGGCGAAGGGCCGGTCCGGGCTAGAGCGGCGCGGTTCAAGCACCGCACTCGGAGTTTTAGGTCATGGCCAATGTCGTCGTGGTCGGCGCCCAATGGGGCGACGAAGGCAAGGGAAAGATCGTCGACTGGCTCTCTCACAGGGCCGATCTCGTCGCCCGTTTTCAGGGCGGCCATAATGCCGGCCATACGCTGGTGGTCGACGGGACGACCTACAAGCTCTCCCTGCTGCCCTCCGGCGTGGTGCGCGGAAAGACATCGCTGATCGGCAACGGCGTGGTCATCGACCCGTGGGCCTTCGCCAAGGAGCTGGAGCGCCTGAAGGGCCAGGGCGTCAAGCCGACCCCGGAAACCCTTGTCATCGCCGAAAACGCCGCGCTGATCCTGCCCGTCCACCGGGACCTGGACGAGCTGCGCGAAAGCCGCGATGACGGCATGACCATCGGCACCACGCGCCGCGGCATCGGCCCGGCCTATGAGGACAAGGTCGGCCGCCGCGCCATCCGCGTCATCGATCTGGCGGACGAGGAATTCCTCACCAATCGCGTGAACGACCTGCTGCATCACCATAATGCGCTGCGCCGCGGCTATGGCCGGGAGGAATACGACCCGGCGGAGCTGGTCGCCGCCCTGATGGAGATCGCCCCCTCGATCCTGCCCTTTGTCGGCCCGGTCTGGAAAAAGCTGGATCAGGCCGTGCGCTGCGACCAGAAAATTCTGTTCGAAGGCGCGCAGGGCGTCTGGCTGGATGTCGATCACGGCACCTATCCCTACGTCACCTCGTCCAACACCGTCGCCGGTCAGGCCGCGGCGGGTTCGGGCGTCGGTCCCCGCGACCTCTCCTTCGTGCTCGGCATCGCCAAGGCCTATACGACCCGCGTGGGCGAGGGGCCGTTCCCGACCGAGCTGTCGGACGATATCGGCCACAAGCTGGGCGAGCGCGGCAATGAGTTCGGCACCGTCACCGGCCGCCAGCGCCGCTGCGGCTGGTTCGACGCGGTAATGGTCAAACAGGCCGTCACCACCACCGGCATTGACGGCGTCGCCCTGACCAAGCTGGACGTGCTGGACGGCTTCACCGAAATCAAGGTCTGTGTCGGCTACAAGCTGGGCGGCAAGCGCATCCGCCGCTTCCCCGTCAGCCGCGTCGATCAGGAAGCCCTGCAGCCCGTCTATGAGACGTTCGAGGGCTGGGACGGCTCCACCAAGGGCGCCCGCTCCTGGGCGGACTTGCCGGCCAACGCCGTCAAATATGTCCGCCGGATCGAGGAACTGATCGGCTGCCAGGTCTCGCTGCTCTCCACATCGCCGGAGCGCGAGGACGTCATCCTGATGAAGGACCCGTTCCGCGGCCGCTAGGCCGCGTTTTCTGCAACGCAAAGGACGGCGGAAACAATGTTCCCGCCGTCCCGGCTGTATCGGCCTTGATGGCGCAGGCGGTTACGCGCTGGCTTGCACCTTCCAGTTCGGTTGCAATTCTTCATGCGGCGGGCAGGGCGCGACCGCGCCTTGCGGCAGGCCGGCGAGTTCATTGGCGAAGCCGTGATTGACGTCGCGGTGATGGGCTTCGTCCGCTCTCACCACCAGCACCACGTCGCGCAGGCGCGCATCGTCCGGCAGGCCCCAGTAACGCTTGGCGATCTCCGGCGCTGGCACGTTTTCGCTGCGGCCCTCGTCGATCTCCGCCAGATAGTGGGTATAGCTGATGACGGCTTCTTCCTCGAAATAGCCGACCACGCGATGCGCCGTGCGCGGCGAGGCGAGATACAGCAGGAAGAAGAAATTATAGAACACGCCCTGCGCGATCAGCACCATCGCGCGTTCGAACAGGTTGGGCTTCGCGACCTCGATAAAGGTCATCAGGTGCATGCGCTCGTTTTCCGCCTCGTCCATCAATGTCTTGATCCAGCCGCGGTCGTCGCACATGCGGCGCAGACATTTCAGATGGTTCAGCGTCGCCCCGACCATGCCGGGCACGGCCGCCACGGTTTCCAGGACCACTGCGCGGTGTCCGTAACGCTTGGCGAAGAAGGTGTCGGCGAACAGGCGCAGCGCCTTGACGAAGCCGAACGCGACGCGGTCGCGCACGCCCTTTGCCTTGTGATGTACGTCGAGGTCGATGAAGGGTTCGGTCATGGAAGGACTCCGTTCTGGACCGGGATGGATTGGTGAAAGCGAAGCGTCAGCGGACGCCGTCGTCATAACCGCGCCGCGAACTGATGAAGACCAGCGCCATCAGGCCGCCGCCCACCAGCAGGGAAATCGCCACGCCGGCGGTCAGCGCCGCCCAGCCATGTCCGCTGATCTGCGTCGCGCCCATGCTGTTCCACATCCAGACCGCCATCGCGATTGTGGCGGCCAGGAAGCCGGACAGGGCAAGGATGAGAAGGTGAGCCGCTTTCATTTCGCGTCTCCTCTGAGAGGTGATGAAGGGCGGGCCGATCCCGGGGAATAGAACATCGCCATTTGCAGGCTCTGGGCGATGCGTTCGGCCCGGTCGATAAAGATGGCGGCCGCCTCGGCGCGGCATTCGCCTTTGACGGTGTCACGGAACAGCGCCAGCCAGCGTTCGAAATGGTCGGGCCGGGCTTCGCTAATTCTCTGGTGCGCGGGCAGGGGCTTTCCCTTGTAGCGCCCGCTCATCAGCAGCACCGAAGACCAGAAATCCGTCATCCGCTCCAGATGGGCGGGCCAGTCCGTCGGGGCGATGCGCCGCCCGAAAATGGGCGCCAGCTCCGCATCGGCGCGCACGCGCTCGTAAAAGCGGTAAACGACGCGGCGGATCAGACGCTCGCTGAAATCGGGATGCAGGGCGCTGCGTCCGGGGCGCGCGGGTTTCGCGGTGAATTCAATGGCGGGCATCGGGCCGCTCCTTTAAAGCGGTATTTGATATGCTTGTTTATCCTTATTGCGGACGCCGCAGAAAAGCAATACATAAAATACCTGTTTAAAGAGGTTCGATGCAGCTTACCCTCCATACTGATTACGCCCTGCGCCTGATGATCCAGCTGGCCATGCGCGCGCCGCAGCGCCTGACCCTGGAGGAAGTCGCGCGCGCCTACGGCATATCGAAGAACCATCTGACCAAGGTGGCCCAGACTTTGACCGAGCATGGATTGATCCGGAGCGTGCGCGGCCGGGGCGGCGGGCTGGAGCTGGCCTGTGATCCGGAAACGGTCACGGCCGGCGCGGTGGTGCGCATGACCGAGGAGAATCTGAACCTCGTCGAGTGTTTCTCGAGCCAGCGTAATACCTGCCCCATCACGCCCGCCTGCCGTCTCAAACAGACACTGGGCCGCGCCCTGAACGCCTTTCTGGATGAGCTGGACAAGGTGACCCTGGCCGATCTGGCCGAACCGCGCGGGGAGCTGATGGCGTTGCTGGCCCAACACGCGAAACAGGCTGAATCGCCCCCTTCAGACCCTCGCGGCTCAAAAGCCTGAAAAGTTTGCGCGTCCAGCGCGTTTCGCCGCCTTGCGGCGCGTTCAAGCCTGGGGTTAGCTTGGAGCCGATCAAACGCACCTAGCACCTGTCAGGGGAATTCCGTTGAAGACCATTATTTCCGGCGTGGCGCTCGCCGCGCTCTGCCTCGCTACGCCCGCCCTCGCTCAGGAATTCGAGAGCCAGGTGCCGGGCGAGTCCGTGCGCGATCTTCATGACCGCATGCTGACCATGGACACCCATGTCGACATCGACGGCAAATACGCCACGCATGAGCTGGACCCGGGCACGATGACCGCCGCGCAGGTGGACCTGCCCAAGATGCGCGCCGGCGGCCTCGATGCCGCGTTCTTCATCGTCTATGTCGGCCAGGACGAGGTCACGGAGGCGGGCTATGCAGAGGCGCGCGCCAAGGCGGAGGACAAATATGTCCGCATCCGCCGCATGCTGGACGCCTACCCGGATCAGGTGGAGCTGGCGCTGACCGCCGATGACGTGGAGCGCATCGCCGCCACTGGCAAGCGCGTCGCCCTGATCGGCATGGAAAACGCCTATCCGCTCGGCCCCTCGGTCGAGGATCTGGAGATGTGGCGCGACCGCGGGGTCCGCTATGTCAGCATCACCCATATGGGGCACAACCAGTTCGGCGATTCCTCCAATCTTCGCTTCGATCTGGGCGATGAGCCGGGCCAGAATGACGGCCTCACGGATCTCGGCCGCGAACTGGTGAAAGAGGCCAACCGCCTCGGGATCATGGTCGATATCTCCCATGTCGGGAAACAGACGACGATGCAGGCGATGGAGCTTTCCACCGCTCCGGTCGTCGCCTCCCATTCCGGCGCCAAGGCGGTTTCCGACAATCCCCGGAATCTGGACGATGAACAGCTTCGCGCGCTCGCCGAAAATGGCGGCGTGGCGCAGATGGTGGCCTTCGATTCCTACGTAAAGCGCCCCTCGGACGCGCGTATCGACGCGGAAGAGGCGATCCGCGCCGAGATGGGCATGGAAAGCTCGGCCGACCGTCAGGCCGCCAGCGAGGAAAAGCGCCGCGAATATTATTCCCGCATCAACGCGCTGGACGCGGAATTTCCGCCCGCCACCGTCGCGGACGTGGTCGACCACATTGACCACGCTGTCGAGGTCGCCGGCATCGACCATGTCGGCATCTCGTCGGACTTTGACGGCGGGGGCGGCGTCACCGGCTGGGACAACGCCGCCGAAACCCCGAACGTCACCGCCGAGTTGGTCAAGCGCGGCTATTCGGAAGAAGAGATCGAAAAGCTCTGGGGCGGAAACCTGCGCCGCGTCATGCGCGCCGTTGAAGCGGCGGCGGAGTAGGGCATGGACGACATCACCGTCTACGGCCTGAAAAGCTGCGACACCTGCCGCAAGGCGCTGGCCGAACTGGACGCAGCGGGCAAGTCCGTCACCTTCGTCGATATCCGCACAGAAGCGGATTTGAAGAAGAAGGTTCCGCTCTGGCTGGCCGCCGCTGGCCCGGACAAGCTGGTCAACAAGCGCTCCACAACGTGGCGCGGCATGACTGACGCTGAAAAGGAAGCGGCGCTGACCGAAGAGGGCGCGGTCAAGGTCCTCTGCGCCCTGCCCACCCTCATCAAGCGCCCGGTGATTGAGGACGGCGAGACCGTCCATGTGGGCTGGGCGAAAGCGCAGAAGGAATCGCTGGGACTTTCGCCTAAGCTTTAACTGGGTCCGCCGCGCGCAAATCAGGCGTTTCGCCTCGGGCTAGGTCGTGCAGGAAATGATTCCATTCCCGTTCTCCTGCAAGCGTGACGCGCAAGGCACGTCCCTGTTCGTTGCGCTTCAGCCAGCCTAGTGCCTGAAAACGGTGCAGCAGGGCTGCACCACTGCCGCCAGCGAGGTGCTCGGTGCGTTCGCTCCAGTCGAGGCAGGCCCGACAAACGGGCCTCCGGGCGCGAAACAGCTCCGATGTGTCCACGCCTAGGCCGTCCATTACGCTGCGACCGAAAGGGCTGAGGGATATGCCGTCAGAATCAACGGAGATCGCCCCTCCTGAAATCATGGCGCGATAAAGGGATACGCCCATTTCTCCAGCCAAATGATCGTAACAAATCCGAGCTCGTCGCAGATTTTCATCAGTTGGACCCGGCCGGAACGGCACATGGTTCAGCCTATGGGCAAGACCAAGCAAGCTTTCTAGAGCCTCTGCCACTTCAAACCCGGCCAGCCGAACATAACTGTGGCGTCCCTGCTTGATGCGGACGATCAACCCGCTTTCCGAAAGTTGACGAAGATGGGCGGAGGCGGTGGGTGCGGAAACGCCAGCGACCTGCGCTAGCTCGCCGGCCGTGAAAGCTTGGCCGCCCAGCAGCGCAGTCAACATCGCTGCGCGTGCGGGGTCGCCGATCAATGCAGCGGCGCGCGTAATATCCGGACCTTCAGCCATTGTTCTATTCTAGCAGATTCACGCCAGGCGATTGCTTCGTTGCTGCTCGAAACAAATGGCCTGATGCTCCGCCTATTCTCTGCGCCTTTCTCACAAAGCCGGGAGTCATAAAAAAATGAGCCTATTGTGTTGCATCCGCTACCGTATCGACCCGTTCCAGAAGGAAGCTTTTGAGGCCTATGCGCGCGAATGGCTGCAAATTATTCCTGAATGTGGCGGTCACCTCATTGGCTATTTCATGCCGCATGAAGGGACGAACGACGTCGCGCTCGGCCTGATCGAATTTGAAAGTCTCGCCGACTATGAACCCTATCGCGCCCGATTGCGCGCCGACCCGGCCGGCCGAGCGAATTTCGACTATTCCGAGATCCGCCGTCTGATCCTGCGCGAGGAACGCACTTTCCTGCGGAGGGTTGTCCGATGATCTTGGTCCTGTTCGAACTCAGTCCCGCCGACGGACGCGCCGGTGATTACTTCGATCTGGCTGCCGCGCTCAAAGCGGAGCTGGAGACGATAGACGGATTTGTGTCGATCGAGCGTTTTGAGAGCCTTCAGCGGCCCGGTCGTTACCTTTCCCTGTCGGCGTGGCGGGACGAAGCCGCCATAGCTGAATGGCGTAATAAGGCCGCCCATCGCAAGGCGCAGGCGGCTGGACGTTCCGGCATTCTTGGCGATTACCGTTTGCGTGTGGCTTGCGTGGTGCGAGAATATGGTTTGCATGACCGGGCCGCTGCTCCGCCCGATAGCCGCGCGGCGCATGAGTGAGCGCGCTGGCAGGCCAGCCTAGGCTTGAGCTTTACGCACCCGCCGTGATCTATGAACGGTCGGTTCCGTTGAAGACGAGGGAGAGGCCGCCATGTTCGACATCACCGTTCCTGAAACCGCGATTTTCGCCCGGCTCTACGGGCTATACCTGCTGGCCGGCGGTGTGGGCCTGTTGCTGGGCGGCGGGCGCTACATGCGCGCGATGGAGCAGTTCCGCGACAATGCCGCGCTGACCTATCTGGGCGGCGCGGCCGCCTTCGCGGTCGGCGGGGCCACCGTCGCCCTGCATAATATCTGGGCCGGCGCGCCATCCATTGCGATCAGCCTGATCGGCTGGGCGGCGCTGATCGAAGGCGCGGTGATGCTGGCCTTCCCCGGCCCGCTCATGGCCGCCGCTTCGGCTCTGGTCCGTTCGCGCGCCGCCATCTTCATCTTTTCCGCCATCACCATCCTGCTCGGCGTCTGGCTGCTGGCGGCGGGGTTCAACGCGGAAGTCTAGGCGCCGATCCGGTTCGCCAGCGCGGCGTGGCCGGCCAACATGCGGTCGCGCTCTGACCAGTCCACATCGGTGGAAAATTCGCCGCGCTTGTGCGTGCCGCCCAGAACGATGCCGCTCTGGCGCGGGAACATGTAGAGCGTGCCCTGGTCCGTGCCGGTCACATAGCCGTAATTGATCTCCGGCTGCGGCAGCAGCATGGTCAGCTGGCCCTGCACCGGGATCATCGCCTCGTCCCCGAACAGCGCCCGCGACCCCAGCCCCGTGCAGTTCATCACCGCCCGCTCGTCCAGCCGTTCGACATCCTCGATGCTCTCGAACCGCCGCCGCACGATGCGCCCGCCGGCGTTCTCCACATCGCGCATCAGGGCGCGCAGATAGATGTCCGGATCGATCATCAGCGTCTTGCGCGCCAGTACGGACGGAAAGCCGAACCAGCGGTCCGGGTCGCGATAGCCGTGAGAGCCGGGATACAGGTCCGCGCCCTCCGGCGGCGGCTCGCCGGGGCCGGACCGCACGCGGCGCTGGAGATAATATTCGTCGATCCAGCGCACGCCGTAGGACGGGTCGTTCACATAGTGCTGGAAAGTCCGCTGGGCGTAGCGCGCGGCATAGACGAATTGCGCCATGAAGGCGTCGCTGACCGAAGCCTCGTCATAGATTGTCGCCGGCCCCCACACCGCCGCCGCGATATTGGATGTCGTATAGGGCGGCAGGTCCTCGGCATAGATCGTCACCTCGAACCCGCGCCGCAGCAGCATCAGCGCGGTGGTCAGGCCGTTCACCCCGGCCCCCATCACCGCCCAGCGCGTCTCGTCCGTCGCGCCCAGCGCCTCGGTCACCGCCAGCGCCGCCGTGCCCCAGCTCAGCGTGATGCCGCAGCCGCCATGCCCGTAATTGTGAACCACCGTCTTGCGCCTTGTCAGGCGCTCGGCCGCCACCACGAAGCCCGCCGGGCGGTAGGGCCGCAGCCCCACCACGGTGCGGATCACGCGGTCCGGCGACACGTCCAGCTTCGGCAGGCGCACCGCCGGCGCCGGCGCTCCCTGCGCCCGGACCAGCCCCGGCGCCGCCGCCACGGCCGCCGCGCCGCCGGCCAGTTTCAACAGATCCCGCCGTCTCATAATTCGCGTCCCTCTCGCGCCCCGCCGCCGCGCAGACTATCATGCCCCCGCCGCGCCGAAAGGCCCGGAAACGCCGTCAGGGGAGGGGCGCGATCATGCCGCCAGGCCGCATACCGCTGTTCCAGTGGCTGAACTTTGTCTTCTACGCCCTGCTGGCGTTCGAGATGCTGCGCCTGTGGATCGCTCCGGGCGAGGGCGACGCGCCGCGCATCTACACGCTCACCATCCTGATGGCGTTCGAATTTGTCATGGTTCACTCCGGCGTCTTCATGGCCGTCATGCCGCGCCGCTGGTCGATGCTGGTCTTCGTGCCGTTCTACGGCCTGTTCGCGCTGGCCTTCACCGCCTCGGCCGGCAATCTCTCCATCCTCATCCTCTATCTCGCCGTTGTCGCCGTGCGCGCCCGCCACGCCTTTTCGGACGCGTCAGACGAGGTCCGCGCCCGCACCATCGCCACCTCCGCCGCTGCGGCCGGCATCTATTTCGTCTGTGTCTTCGTGTTCGCGATCGGCGCGGGTCTGGTGCCCGTCTTCGGCCTCACCGGCGACTATCTGGACGCCTCGGGCTATCGCGACCTGATGACCGCCGAGGGCATTTTTCCCGAAATGCCGCAGGTCCCGCTGGCCATGGGCGCGGTCTATTACCTCCTGCTGGCCTATGCCGAATTCCGCATTTCGCGCATGGACGCCCTGGGCGCAGGCCCGCTGGCCGAGATCGCCAGGGCCATGCCCGAGCGCATCCGCGCCCGCCCGCCGCGCGACTGATCCCCCTTTAGCGACTCGCCGCCCTCTGCTAGTCTCCGCTTCGATTAATCCGAGGGGCGCGGCGCCGCACGCCGCTGAGATGGGCCTGATGCTGGTCCAGCACCCTTAGAACCTGATCCGGTTCGCACCGGCGAAGGGACGGAACACTTCGGCGCCCGCAAACCCTTTCGCGCCGAACCGCCTTCTCCGGCTCCGGGTCGTCACGTTTGACGAGGAGCCACCCCATGAACAAACCCGTGAACCAGGCCGCGTTCGACACGCCCGAGGTCACCACCGGCCCGCTGCCCGCCAGCCGCAAGGACTATACGAACCCGGCCGCCGCGCCGCAGCTTCGCGTCCCCCGCCGCCTGATCGACCTCCACCCCTCCAGCGGCGAGGCCCCGTTGCCCGTCTATGACGCCTCCGGCCCGTATTCGGACCCGGATGTCGCGATAGATGTCGAGGCCGGCCTTCCCCGCCACCGCCATGACTGGATCGTCCAGCGCGGCGTCAAGGCCTATGAGGGCCGCGAGGTGAAGCCGGAGGACAATGGCGGCGCGAGCGGAAAGCACCTCGCCCGCGAATTCCCCGTCCGCAACGCCCCTTACCGCAAGCGCGGCGACGCCCCCCTGACCCAGATCGAATGCGCCCGCGCCGGCCTCATCACCGAAGAGATGGTCTTTGCGGCCGAGCGCGAAAATCTCGGCCGTCAGGCCGCGCTGGAGGATGCGAAGGCGCGCCTCGCCGACGGCGAGAGCTTCGGCGCCGAGATCCCCGAATTCGTCACCCCCGAATTCGTGCGCGACGAAATCGCAAGAGGCCGCGCCATCATCCCGGCCAATATCAACCACCCGGAGCTGGAGCCGATGGTCATCGGCCGCAATTTCCTCACCAAGATCAACGCCAATATCGGCAACTCCGCCGTGGCGTCCTCGGTGGAGGAGGAGGTGGAGAAGATGGTCTGGGCCATCCGCTGGGGCGCGGACACGGTCATGGACCTCTCCACGGGCCGCAACATCCACAACACGCGCGAATGGATCATCCGCAATTCGCCCGTCCCCATCGGCACCGTCCCCATCTATCAGGCGCTGGAGAAGGTGAACGGCGTCGCCGAGGACCTCACCTGGGAGGTGTTCCGCGACACCCTCATCGAGCAGGCCGAGCAGGGGGTGGATTATTTCACCATCCATGCCGGCGTGCGCCTGCCTTTCGTGCCGCTGACCGCCGGCCGCGTCACCGGCATCGTCTCACGCGGCGGCTCGATCATGGCCAAGTGGTGCCTGGCCCATCACGCCGAGTCCTTCCTCTATGAGAATTTCGCCGAAATCTGCGAGATCTGCCGCGCCTATGACGTCTCCTTCTCCCTGGGCGACGGCCTGCGCCCCGGCTCCATCGCCGACGCCAACGACGCCGCCCAGTTCGCCGAGCTGAAAACGCTGGGCGAGCTCACCGAAATCGCCTGGGATCATGGTTGCCAGGTGATGATCGAGGGGCCGGGCCACGTCCCCATGCACAAGATCAAGGAGAATATGGAGAAACAGCTCGAGGCCTGCGGCGAGGCCCCGTTCTACACGCTCGGCCCGCTCACCACGGACATCGCCCCCGGCTATGACCACATCACCAGCGGAATCGGCGCGGCGATGATCGGCTGGTTCGGCTGCGCCATGCTCTGCTACGTCACCCCGAAAGAGCATCTGGGCCTGCCCGACCGGGACGACGTGAAGGTCGGCGTCATCACCTACAAGATCGCCGCCCATGCCGGCGACCTCGCCAAGGGCCACCCCGCCGCCAAGCTCCGCGACGACGCCCTCAGCCGCGCCCGGTTCGAGTTCCGCTGGGAAGACCAGTTCAACCTCTCCCTGGACCCCGAAACCGCGCGTCAGTACCACGACCAGACCCTCCCCAAGGAGGCCCACAAGGTCGCCCATTTCTGCTCCATGTGCGGCCCCAAATTCTGCTCCATGAAGATCAGCCAGGAAGTCCGCGACTTCGCCAAGGCCAACCCGGAAGCGCTGGCGACAGCCGAACGCGCCGCCTCAGAGGCGGAAGCAGACGAGGGGATGGCCGGGAAGGCGGAGGAGTTTAAGGCGAAGGGCGGGGAGATTTATGTGGAGGCCAAGGGGTAACGCGTCAGGCTTCCCAACAACGCTAACAGACCAACGCCGGTATAATGCGCCGCTTCCTTCTCACGCTTCTGCTCTGCTGCCTGCTGGTCTGTGCGCTCTATCTGGGATGGGCGGCCGTGGCCTTGCCGGACCGATACGGGGCAGGGATGGGCTGGCGGCCCATCCTCTGGAACCTTGCCCTGTTCTCAGGCGTCACCGCCTTCTGGATGACGGCGCTCGGCTGGCCGCTTCACCGCCTGCTCGTCCGTTTGAACCGGACCGGTTGGCGCGCCTATCTGGCGACCGGCTTCGCGGCGGGCCTCGCCGTCACCCTCGTCTTCGCCCTGCTCTCGGTCCCGTTCAGCTATTTCTACACCGTGTCGATGAACAGGCAGATGGTAGTCATGAGCGTCATTTTCGGGCTGTTTGGTGGCGGCTGCGCCTTGATTGGCTGGTGCATCTATCATCGCCCGAAGAGAAAGACATATACATCACCCGAGGAGAAAGACATATAGACTTAGATAAAAGAAACCGCTTTTATTCTATATGCTCAAGCGAATTAAATTGAATAGGGTGCGAGATGAATTCAACGTTTCATGGCACGTAATTTCATTAGATATTCTTCGCCGTAATCGGTTAAACCCCAATATACGTTCTTATCAGTGGCAGAGCGTTTTGTTTGGCCTTTTTGGATTAAGTTTAAGGCGACAAGCTGAATTTTTATTTTATCGAAGTCTTCATTCTTAATCTGTGGACGAAGGCCTAGCTGGGCTGACCTCCCTTGGACATCTTTTTCACTCTCTGCGAAGGCGCATATTCGAGACTTAAAGGAGCTTTCACTAGCCTCTTGAAGAAGTGTGGGCGCGGCATTTGAAAATATTTCATCCCAGGTTGACTCTACGACATGTTCTCGTCCTTGTGAGGCATAACGGTTAGGTTCAATCGTAAGTATTACCTTATCAGCGCCATGCTGTAGGCTTTCGACATCAGCGGGTGGCCCTGATCTCTTCAGTTCTGCAAGCTCATCTCTAAGCCTCGCAAGCGCGGCTGGGTCAGAGGCTTGACTGGCCCTAACCCAGCCTTCACGAGGGTTTTTCTTAGTTTCCGTAACGAGTGCCTGAAGAACAACGGCCCTAAGAGTTTCTCTGTCTTTCCAAAATTTGACATGCCTACCATCGCAGACTTTAGCACGAAATTCATCAAGTTTTTTTCTTGATTCATCATTTTGATCGGTCTTGCCTGAGGGTATAGCGTTCGGGTTTTCATGTACAAAAGCTAAAACAGGAATTTGATTTTCTATCGCGTATTCAAATTCCATTTCAGTGTAACTTATACCTTCAGCATTTAAAGATCCGTATCTACCACCAACCACGATTATATAATAATCGCTATCGTCTATTACTGATTTAATTAGTTGCCATTGATCGTCGTCGGAAGCCGGAAATAATTCCATTCCGGCGGGGAAATGATCAAGAGATAAAATAGCTTCCTGTATTGCTTTCCTCTCATCAATCAAATCGGCGAAAGTAGAGCTTACAAATACTTGGTATCTTTTGTCCATTCGTCTCAATCGCGTTGGCTGCGTTAGGGGAAAGATTATCCATGATACTATCTTTATTGGTCAACCAATAAAACGAATTGCCTTGGTCATTATGAGGTCTGATTTTTTCGGTGATGGAAAGAATAGGTCGACGTAGTGCGTGTTCTCCGCTCATACACCCTCCATCGCCACGTCCCGCGGCTGTCCTTTTGCTTGTCCTGCTCGCCGCCTGCACCACTGCACCCGAGATTTAACGACGCGCATTGACTTCTGACCGCCGGCCCGCATCCCGTGAGGCATGACGCAAAACATCCTCCTCCTCGGCGCCGGCCACGCGCATCTGGAAGTCGCCCGTCGCGGCGGTGAATTCGCCGCGGCCGGCCACAGCCTCACCCTGATCGGCCCCGGCGCGTTCTGGTATTCCGGCATGGCGACCGGGATGCTCGGCGGGGCCTGGGGCGCGGCGGCTGACCGGCTGGACCCCGCGCCGCTGATCCGCCGCGCGGGCGGGCGCTTTGTCGCCGGGACCGCCGCGGCCATCGACCGCGCGGCGAAGACCGTCACGCTGGGGACCGGAGAGACGCTCCCCTACGATTTCCTGTCCCTGAATATCGGCAGCATCACCGCCGCCCCCTTCGCCCTGGACGCTCCCGGTGTCTGGCCGGTCAAGCCGATCGAAAATCTCGGCCGCCTGCGCGCCGCGCTGGAGGCGGGCGAGGGCGCGGAGGATATCCTGGTGATCGGCGGCGGCGCGGCGGGGTGCGAGTGCGCCGCCAATCTCCTCGCGTTCGCCCGCCGCACGGGCCGCGATCTCCGCCTCACGCTCGCAAGCGCCGCCCCGCGCCTGCTGGAGGACTGGCCGCCCGGCGCCGCCCGCGCCATGGCGGCTTTCCTCGCGCGCCACGGCGCGACCCTCCGCCTCAACGCCCCCGTCGCCGATCTCGCCCCCGGCGCCGCGCGCCTGAAATCCGGCGAAACCCTCCCCTTCACCCACGCCCTCATCGCCACCGGCCTGAAACCCCCGCCGCTGATCGGCTC